>JAJZQK010000019.1 GCA_021847625.1 Chloroflexota bacterium | reverse complement strand
TCGGCCGGCCGACACGCCAAGCGCTGGAGGGGTATCCCGGTGGCAATCAGCCGCCGGGATACCCCTGTTAACGGCGAGCCAAGGCGGGTAAAGGTTGAATAGGAGGCTAGAGATGGGGGTTCGGTGGCGGACGCGGGATACAGCGCCCGCCAGCTAAGTGAGAGCCTGCGCCGGCAAGGAAGGAGAGGCCGGAGGGGAAAGAGGCACGGTGCTCTCACGGAAGGCGAGGTCCACAGGCAGAAAGACCTCGCGGGGAGGCAGGCTCTTGGCGCCCGCGGCAAGACGCTGCAACGCCAATTCGACAGATCGCCTGCCTATGGCCAGGATGGCGTCCGGGGCGTGGGCCCCTTGCAGAAGGTCGGCGACGGCGGCAAAACCGGCGGCGCTGTCGTTCAAGTCGGGCCGGAGCAGCTCGGGGTAGACGGCAACGCCGGCCTCGGCGTGGGCCCGCCGGTAGGCCTCGAGCCGGGCCGCAGTGGGCTCGTCCCGCAGCGCTCCGGCCAGGAGGGCGATGCGCCGGCGACCAATCTCTAGCAGGTGGCGGCTGGCGCGCAGGGTGCCGTCGTAGTAGTCGGAGACCACCAGATCGGCGGCAATTCCGGGCGGGCGGTGGCGGGTGAAGACGACGGCAATGCCGGCGTCCTGCAGGCGCCGATAGGGGGCCGGGTCGGGTATGGCGCCGTGGGTGATCACGGCGGCGACCTTGTGGGCGGTGAGCATCTCTAGAATGGCCAGTTCGCGCTGCGGGTCGTTATCGGTGGAGCAACAGACGAGCCCGTAGCCGGCGCGAGAGGCGCACTGACTGGCAGCGTGAATGTTGCCAGAGATCGATAGATTGGTGGCGATGGGCCCGCAGAGGGCGATAGTGCGGGTATGGCCCAAGCTAAGGGCGCGGCCCAAGTCGTCCGGCGAAAAGCCGAGGCTCTGGGCCGCCGTCAGAACCCGCTGGCGAGTGGCGGGCGCCACTACGGGTTTGTCGTTGAAAACGTGCGACACCGTGCCCACGGAGACTCCGGCGACTCGGGCCACGTCGGCGATGGTGACCCGCCCGCGCTTGCTGTCCATGCTGGCCGGCACGGCTACCTCATCCTAGCCCTTGAGCGCCCCAAGGGTGAGGCCCTTTACCAGCTGCTTCTGCGCGAAGGCGACAAACAACAGGACCGGCAGGGTGGCGAAGGCGGCCGCGGCGCTCATTTCGCCGTACTGGACGCTGTACTCCTGGGCGAACTTGACGATGCCGACCGGCACGGTCATGGAAGACGTGGTCGAGGTGAGGGTGAGCGCGAAGAGGAACTCGTTCCAGCTGAAGATGCAGGCCAGAATCGCGGCCGCGCCCATACCCGGCGCCGTCAGCGGCAGGGCGATGCGGGTGAAGCTCCCCCAGCGCGTGCAGCCGTCGACCAGCCCTGCCTCCTCCAATTCCCGCGGCAGCTCGTCGAAGAAGCTCTTCATCATCCAGACCACGATCGGCAGGGTGACGATGAGGTGAGCCATGATGACGGCGACGTAGGTGTTGTACACGCCGAAGACGCGGGCGAGGAGGAAGAAGGGCGTGGCCAGGGCGATCGGCGGCAGCATGTGGACGAAGAGGACCCATCCGAGGATGAGCCCGGAGGCCCAGCGACGCCAGGGAAAGCGAGAGAGGCTATAGGCCGCCAGGGAGCCGATGGTGATGGAGAGAGCGGTAGAGGAGACGGCGACGATGACGCTGTTCACCGAGAGAATGGCGAAGTCGGAGCCCTTGGCGAAGAAGAGACGCTCGTAATTGACCAGCGTCGGTTGGAAGAACAGCGACTGGTCGATGATGTCCTTGAAGAACTTGAAGGAATTGAGGGTGATCCAAACGAACGGGCCGATGGTGATGATCACCGCCAGCAGCAGCAAGCTATGCGTGCCAGTTAGGCTGAGCCAAGAGCGTCTCACGAGGATGCTCCTTTCTCCCGCAGCAGGCGGATGTAGATCAACACGAAGACGGCCACGATGGCGATGGTGACCACCGCTAGCCAGGCGCCATAGCCGACCTCGCTCAGTTTGAAGACGACCTTCTGGATGTAGACGCTCACCACCTCCGTGGAGTGGCCTGGGCCACCCGTGGTGAGCAGAAAGATTTCATCGAAGACTTTGAAAGCGAAGATCATACGCAGCACGACGGCAACCATAATCGTGGAGCGCAGCAGAGGCAGGGTGAGGAAGCGGAAGGTCTGCGTGGAGGAGGCGCCGTCCACGCGAGCGGCCTCATAGGGCTCGCGGGGCAGCGACTGCAGGCCGGCGGCCATGATGAGGAAGACGAAACCTGTCCAGTGCCAGACGTCGACGATGACGACCGCGCCGAGCGCGAAATTGGGATCGGCCAGCCAGTTCTGACTGGGCAGTCCAAAGGTGTGCAGCACCGAATTGATGATGCCGAAGTCTCGCTGGTACATCAGGCGCCACATCGTGCCGATGGCGATAGGCGGCACGATGATAGGCAGGATGAACAGGGTGCGGTAGAAGTCAGTGAGCCGGCCAGCGCGTTCGACGAGGAGAGCCAGGCCGAAGCCCAGCACGAACTCGACGGTCACCGCGGCCGCCACGAAGACAAATGTGTTGCGCAGGGCCGCCCCGAAGATTTCGTCCTCGACCATCTTGCCGTAGTTGACCAGGCCGGCGTAGGGGGGAATGGCGGCGCCCTGAGCGAAGTTGTAGGTCGTTAGGCTGATGGCGAAAAGCTGGGTGATGGGGTAGGCGGTGAGCAGCAGGAACGTGCCCACCAGCGGCACCACGGCCCAGTAGGGGAAGAGGCGATCTATGAGTTCACCAAGTCCACCGCCGCGTCGCCCCGGCGCGGCGGTAGCCGACCGTGAGGCCTCCACCAGCAATACCTCCTAGGATCGGGTTGGGGACTGGGGCGGGAACGCCCAACTCGACAGTGGGGAGATCGGGCAGGCCTATCGCGCAACCACGATGACTATCGATGTCTTGCCGTGGTGATGGTGCCCAGGGCCGTAGCGCGGGGCTTATCCCCCGCGCTACAACCGCAAGCGGCGGTCACCCGAGCAAGTCGTCAAGAGTCAATTGCGTTGCGCCGCGGTGCCCTTACTTGATTTTGCCCGTCTTGTAGCCGGCGGCCGAGACTATCTTGTAGATGTCGTCAGCCAGTGTGTCCAGGGCCTCCTGGGGTTTCAGCTGGCCGATCACCGCCTGGTTGAGACGAAGCGACATGGCCTCCTGGACCTTGGGCGCCTCGGCCATGCGTGGCGAGGGCGAGATGAAGGGCGTGCTCTTGGCCATCGCCTTCATGTAGCGGTA
This sequence comes from Chloroflexota bacterium, assembly GCA_021847625.1. The sequence goes on along the minus strand of JAJZQK010000019.1, from coordinate 12,904 downwards.
CTTCCTGTCGTTGGCCAGTTCGGACTCATAGACGTCCTGGCGCACGGGAATGGCGCCGAATTTCTGGTACTCGAGCTGCGCCTCCTTGGTAGTGGCCCACTTGAGGAAGTCCAGAGCGTACTTCTTCTGCGAAATGTCGATCGCCTTGGGCACACCCATTACCCAGATGCCCATCGCCGGCGCGTTCTTGCCGCCCGCGGGCTTGGGCACCACCGTGTACTCCACCTTGTCGACGATCTTCGACTTCTCCACGTTGTCCATATCGGGGAACGCGGCACAGACCATTATCGTCTGCAGGAGCTTGTCGGAAGTGAAGAGGGCGATCTGCTCGGCCTGCGACATATCCGCCACGTTGGGCGGGGCGTACTTGGCCAGTTCGAGGTAGAGGTTGAGGCCCTTGAGGCACTCTGGGCTGTTGCAGGCAACGGTGTAGTCCTCGGGCTCGTTGAGGAAGATATTGCCGCCGAAGCCGCGGAAGAAGGGCAGGATATCCCACCAGATGCCCTCCTTGTGGGCGCGGTTGCAGTAGCCGTAGAAGCTGGCGGAAGGATTGCCTCCCTTCTGGGCAGCGGCGATGACGTCGTCGAAGGTCTGAGGCTCCTTCATGCCGATCTTGTCGAAGATGTCCTTGCGGTAGTAGTAGATTTGGATGTTGCCGTTGATCGGCACGCCATAGAGCTCGCCGTCCTTGGAAGAGTACTTCTTGGCGGGGTCCCAACGGGTGCAGTAGCCGTACTCGATGATCTGGGGATCGGGCTTGTAGGTGGGGTCGATCTCCTTGATGGGAGTAATGTAGCCCCCAGCATAGAAGGTGCCGTACCAATACTCGTTCATGTTGACGATGTCGAACTCTTTGCTGCCCGCCACGGCAGCGTTCATCGTCTTCTCGAGCAGGCCGGCGAAGGGGAATACGTTCAGCTCGATCTTGTTGGCCGTCTGCTTCTCGTAGAGCTCGGCCAGCCGCTGGAACCCAGGCAACCAGGGCGACTGATTGATGGCGATGGAGATCTTGGCGCCGCCCTTCTGAGCGGGCGGCTGCGCGCCCCCTTGGGCGGGGGCCGGGCTGGCCGGGGCCGGCACGGCAGGGGCGCAGGCGGAAACAAGCGAGAAGGTTAGGGCCGTGGTTCCCAGCTTGACGAAGTCACGCCTAGTCAGTCTACGGATGCTCTGTTTCGCTGACACGCTAGGGTTGTCCTCCCTTCCAAGATGCCGCGGTCGTGCGACCGGGCTCGCCTTCCGTCCACCAAAAGAACCACTCCGGTTGAACCGGTTCAACCGCATATTCGCATAACTTCCTAGCCCCTACAATAGCTAAATATGACTAATTCGCGGGCAAGAGTAGCGCCTATTGCTTGGCGAGGCGACAGTTGAAGCGGCGCCGGGGGCTACGCCTCTTTGCCGAAACTGGGGTCGAGGGCATAGTTGCCGCTGAGGAAGGCGTCGCGCAGAGTGAGTACGGTGGCGTCGGAGCTCATGGCCACGTCCATCTGGCGGGTGAACTGCAGCAGGCGCCCCATCATATCCAGGGTGCGCCCGAGCTCCTCCCGCTCGCGTTTGGTCATGCGCGCGTCCACCCGGTCGGCCTTGACGTCGACCTGGAAGCCGAGGGCAGAGAGGATTTCGGCGATGGCCCGCGCTCGCCGGGCCCGCCGGATAGGGTCGGCGGCGCCGCCGTGGAAGCGGAAGGTGACGTAGTTCTTGCTCACCGACTGGCCGCAGTAGCAGTCGAGGGCGCTGAAGTGGTAGCCGACGCGGGCCGTGTAGTTGAGGTAGCGGTCGGAGCAGATGGCGTAGCTGGGGTCCTGCATCGTCTGGTCTTGATAGGGGTCGCGCAAGGCCTGGCGCATTACCATGCTGGCGAAGCCCTTGGCGTCGATGGCCCGGGGTCCGTAGCGAGGGATCGCTGGGTGCAGCATGCCGGCAATGAGTTGGGAGAGCGGGTAGGACTTGACGGCGGCACGCTTCACCTTCTTGGCGCCGGGGGGCGTCTCCAGCCCACCGCCCAGGTCGATTATGTACAGATCGATAGGCAGAAAGACGTCGAGGAGGACGGCCTTGGAGCGGAAGTCGTCGATGAGCAGGCCGGTGCCGAACATCTCGGCGAAGGAACGCTCGTGGACAAAACGAGCGATGTCGTGCAGGGTGCGACAGGCTTCGGGCGCGAACTCGGGGGCCCGGGGGTTGGTGAGGTTGAGCGGCACGACGAGTTCGTTGAGGCGGGTCAGTACCTCGAAGACGGGCATGCCTTTCATGAAGGCGTCGAGCACCGGGGCGTCGGTGAGCAGCTGCCAGACCGGTCCGCGGTAGACGCGCCCCCAGATGGCGTCGACCGTGACCTCGGTTCCCGGGGGGATGACCTTAGTGGCGTTCCTGGTGGCCAGAATTGTGGGCACGTGAAACTCGCGCGCCAGGGAGGCCATGTGGCCGATGGCGCTGCCCACGTCGGTGACGATGGCCGCGGCCCGATCCATGAGCTGGACGAAGTCCGGCGAGGAGCTGGGAGCGATGAGGATGCCCCCCCTAGGGAACTTGCTGAGGTCGTCGCCGGGGCGCAGGTGCACGGCCTTGCCACAGGCGACGCCGGGCGAGGCGATGGTGCCGCCCTCCAGGAGGATCTCCTTGTCTATTGTGGGAGGGGCCTCCACCGGCTCGCCGGTGGAAACCAGGCGCATGGGGCGCGACTGCAGCAAGTAAAGGCGGCGCTGCTGGTCGAGAGCCCACTCTACGTCCTGGGGGCGCCCGAAGTGCTTCTCCAGGGCCAAGACGTGACGGGTGAGGGCACGCGCCTCCCTATCTTCCAGGCAGGGGGCATCCTGGCAGGCGGCGGCCACGGGTACCTCTCTGGTACCGCCCGCTTCGTCGTGCACTAGCTCGACCGTCTTGTGGGCAACGCGCACCGCCACGGCCGGCCGGGCGCCGCCGCGCTCCACCAGGTAGACGTCGGGGTCGGCCCGCCCGTCGGCCAGGGCAGCCCCCAGGCCCCAGACGGCGTGGATGACGACGTGGTCGCTGGCCGCGTCCACGGGATCGCGCGAGAAGGCCACGCCGGCCGCCAGAGCCTCGACCATGGCCACGCAGCCCACGCCCATGTCGATGTCCTCGTCGTCCAGGCCCAGGTGGCGCCGGTAGAAGATGGCCTTGGTCGAGAAGAAGCTGGCCACGACCTGACGGTAGGCGTCGAGGAGGCCGTCGCGGCGCACGCCGAGCACGGTGGCATACTGGCCGGCGAAGGAGGCCTCGCTGTCCTCGTTGGCGGAGCTGGAGCGCAGGGCCACGCGGGGCGGGGCGCCAAGGCGGTCCGCGAGCGAGTCGTAGGCGCCGAGAAGGGCGTTGGCCAGGTCCTGCGGAACAGCGGCCCGGCGGACGGCGCCGGCGATGGCCTGGGCCGCGGCGTCCAAATCGTCAGGCTCGGCCAGGCCCAGACGCTCGCCTATGAGGTCGAGGACGCCGGCGGCCTGGATGAAGTGGCGGCAGGCGGCGGTGGTGAGGCAGAAGCCGTCGGGGGTGGGCAGGCCGGCCCGGGAGCGGATTTCGGAGAGGTTAGCCATCTTGTTGCCGACGAAGTCGGCGTCGGAGCGATCGACTTCGTCCATCGGCAGGACCCACTCGTCGCCCAGGCAGGCCTCACGGTCGCCGAAAAGGGCGACGAGGCGCGGCTCGACGGTCGCCAAGGCGTCCTGCAGGCCGGGGTAGCGCTGGTCGGAGATGACCTGGAGGCTCTCCACCATGCGGCGAGTGCTGGCGTAGGCCTCGATAGCCTTGTTGCGCAGCAGGTTGAGGCCAAAGGGCTTATCGCCGCGGGCGAGGGTTTCCAGGTCGGCGATGACCTCCAGCAGCTCGTTGTTGGCGCTGAGCAAGTCGCGGAACTCGCGGTAGCGCAGTTTGAAGAGGCTGAGCAGCTGGTCGTTCTCGGCGCCCCGCTCCTCGCGCAGGCCGATGATCTCCAGGAAGTTCAGGAAGGCGCGGCCAACCTTGTTTAGCGGCGCGTTCACGGTCGTGCCCTTTCCCTCACGGTTCGCCTTAGCCAGGCTGCTGCGTTCGCCACTGGGCGAGTTCGGTCAAACAGTTGCGGCGCTCGATGGCGTCGTCCACTTTTTCCCGCAGCTTGCGGGGGTTCACCGGCCGGCTGAGGTAATCTACCATACCCAGTTTGAGGGCGCGCACGGCGGCGTCGACCTGGCAGCCGCGGCCGATGAGGATGATCGGCAGGTCGCGCTGGGCGGCACGCACGGCGGCGAGCTGGGCCAGGCAGCGGTCGGCGCAGGCCTCGGCGGCGACGATCAGGACGTCGGCACGGGCGGCCGCCTCGATTAGCCGGGCCGGGGCCTCGCCGGCAACCGAGACCACCTCGTGCTCGCCATCTTTGAGGAGGGCCGCCAGCGAAGCCACGGGGGCCTGGCGCTCGCCGAACAGCAGGATGTGGCTAGCGAGGCGTGGCATCGCGCTTACCTCCTCAGTTCCCGCCTGGCAGGGCGGGGTGATGGCGCTCGGTCGGCCGGCGTACTGATGGTGCTGCTGCCAGAGAAGTAGGACGAGCGGACTGAAGTCCGCACTACGAGCGACGGCCAGAGAAGTAGGACGAGCGGACTGAAGTCCGCACTACGAGCGACGGGCGCCTCCAGGTTCGTAGTGCGGACTTCAGTCCGCTTCCGCAGCCGTAACAAGGCTAGGTCCCTCGACTCCGGCTTTGACGACACCGATGAGCGCCCGGGCGCTGCGCTTGCGCACGGCGTAGACACGCCAGGCGCGGCTCTGGTCCGTGCCGGCCAGTAGCCAGTAGCCGGTGGGCCAGAACAGCGCGTGCCCCAGGCCGGCGGCGCCCACCAGCAAGAGCACCGGCCCGGTGATCTCCAGCCAGGACCAGAAGACGAGCGCCAGGAGGATCGTCGCCACGGCGGCCGCCGCCTCGCCCCAGCGCCACTCACGACGGGGAAGGACGGCCCGAAGGCGGGAGTAATCCTGGGCCTCCAGACGGTCTCGGCCGTGAAGCGAGGCCCGCCGGTCGGGATGGTCGACGAATCGCCAGCGGAAGATACGCCGACCGGTGGCAAAGAAGCTGAGTGACTCCTGGGCGGCGTCCTGGAAGGCGAAGCCCGTGAAGGGGAAGCGCGACTGCTGGAAGTGGTGCTGGGCAAGGACCTCCTCGCCCGGCGCCAGGCGGGCCTTGACCTTAGCCAGGCCTATCTCCACCAGCAGTCCCTGCTTCCGCTGCTCGTACTGCTTGTCCTTGACGTCGCCCAGGGCGTGGGCCGCGTCGAGCACCTCCAGCTCGGAGAGCAGGGGGTCGAGGGCCTCGTCCAGGGACGGTCCGGCCGGGCGCACCTTGTTAGTCTTCAAATGGATACGCGCCGGGCGACGTGCGTGGCGCCCTGATGCCCGGGATCAGGCTGGTCACGATCGCCACGAAAAGGACGAAGAGCACCACGAAGGCGAACCAGTAGTCGTGCTCCACGAAGAGCGATTCGTAGGCCTGCCAAAGGAAGAACCCGTAGAGGACCACGTTGGCCGCTACCTGCACAATCAGATTCATCCGATTCCTCCCGTCAACCTGCCGTTGAGCACCGTCGCCCAGATGATGGCCGCCGCCAGCAGCGAGAGCGCCAAGACGAGGAAGAAGAAGCCCCACTGGCTGTTGAGAATTGCCTTCACATCGTTCCCTCCGCTATACCTAAGGCCGTCCCGGCCGGACCTCCAAACGCAGTCAGACTTCCCTTTGGCCACGGCGAGCGCGGTGGGCGCCCTAGTGGGCCCTTGTCTGGCCCGTCGGTTTGAACTCGAGGCCGAACAAGTCGGTGAACGCCTGGGCGAGCATGCCCAGGCTCAGGCCCATCAAGAGCACGACGCCGACGTTCCAGGGCCCGGAGAGCGGGTTGGTCTCGATGCCCTTGTGCCGGTAGGTGTCAGAGTACTTGATGCCGGACTGCTCCTTAATCTGGGTTGGGACCATCACTTTGAGGTTGCTGCCCTCGAGGGCAACGCGTTTGCCGTCCTGGACGTCCGCCTTGGCGATGACGCCGTTGGCGCCCGTGGGCAGCAGGTCGCCTTTACTGACCTTGACCGCCTGCTGTCCCACGATCTGGTCGGCGGCGACAACCTGCAGTAGGATCGGCTTGTCTTTGGTGGCCGCGAGGAAGGAATTGTCGTTGATGGCGTAGCCGCTGGTGCTGGCTTTGTAGTAGTACCAGTGCGTCATCTCCCCTGAAAGGTAGGAGTTGATGGCGAAGCTAAAGACGAGCACCGCGACCACTGCCCAGAAGGCCATCCTGATTAGGGCTTGCCCCGCGCGCTTCTGGTTCACCCCTTTGCCTCCGTTCTTGCGAGTAGTAGAACCGAACCTCCTCGCCCTAGGGCAAGGCCGGGGAGCGGCGCAGGCCGCTCGACTCTGCCGCCGAGGGCTACGTCCCGGCGCCGCCTCTGGCGCTATCTCTCTCCACCGACCTCCTGCACTGGCACGGCCTGGGCCGCCTGCACCGGGCGCGAGCGGGCAACCGGGTAGCGCACGAGGAAGGGCAAGGCCCAAATCGGCACCCAACGCCCGCGTCGCGCCAGAAGCGCGAACGTCAAGAGAGAGAGGATGTACGTGCAGAGAAAGATCATCTGTCCCAGCGTCAGCGTCACCGCCAACGCCGAGAGGAGAGGGATGCTGGAGCCGGTGAGCTGGTTGATCAGCGGGAAGAGCGCCCCCAGCCCGGCCAGGGCGAGCGAGTAGCTGAGGATGAAGCGAATGGCGGGGCCACGGACGTAGGCGGTGGCGATGGAGCCGAACTGGGCGCCGAACACCGCCCCGCAGAGCATGAACATCACCGCCAGGAAGTCGACGTTGCCCTCCATGGTGTGGCGAAGGGCGCCGTAGGAGCCGGAGAAGATGATTTGCACTAGGTCGCTGCCCACGGCCACGTGGGTGGTGGCGCCGATGAGGTAGACGAGCGCGGGCACGGCTATGAAGCCGCCGCCGACGCCCAAGAAGCCGGCGAGAGTGCCGGTGAACATGCCCACGAGGACGATGACCCAGAGGGAGATGACCACCCGGGCCGTGCGCAGGCGGATGATGGGCGCGAGCGGGATTCGCTGCAGATGGCGCGGCAGGTCGGTAGCCACGACCTCACGGCCGATGTCGTGACCCTCGCTCTCCAACTTGGCCGTCTGGCGCGCGGCGGAGCGGGTCTCGTACTGGGTATAGATGAAGAGACCGGTCATCAAGATGAAGGAGGCGGTGAGCACGGCGACGGTGGAGAGGCCCTGCTCCTTGAAGTAGTCGAGAATGCGCACGCCCATTTCGACGCCGAACATGGTACCGGAGACTACCGTCATGGCAAGCGTCCAGTCGATGTTGCCGAGCTGGCGGTGGCGGATGCTGGCGATGACGCCCTTGCCGGCGATGTGGGTAATGTCGATGCCGGCTGCCATGTGGCCGGGAAAGCCAAAGACCACCAGGGCGGGGGTGACCATATAGCCGCCGCCGACGCCGATGAAGCCGCCGACGACGCCCACGGTGAAGCCGGTGAAGACCAGCAGAGCCCAGGGCGTGGATATGCCCGCGATGAGGAACTCAAACATCCAGCCTTTCCTCCCTCGCCCAGAATTGCTGCCCGGCGCGGCGTCAGAAAGCACCTCGCCCACGCCGCAAATGCCCCAAGGGCCTGGGCGGCAAGATAGCGCCGGCCCAGCCGCAGCGAGCGGCCGGCCGGCCGGGTGAGCCGAACCTAGAAGATCTGGGCTCTAATGACGAAGGCGAGCAGCGCCAGCGCGCAGATAATCGATACTATCGCCACGACGACGAAGAAGCCCAGTTCGCGATCAAGTAACCGTCTCACACAACCCTCCCTTTCACCAGCCGGGACGGCGCCTGAGCCGCGGCAAGGTGACTGCCAGGTTTCACCAAGAGGGGCATCGCCCAGGCGGGCACCCAGCGCCCCCGGCGCGCCAGCAGGGCGAAGCCGAAGAGCGAGAGTATGTAGGCGCAAAGGAAGATCATCTGCCCGAGGGTCAGCGTCACGGCCACGGCCCCGATGAGCCAAATCGTCGAGCCGGTCAGCTTGTCGAACAAGGGCAGAAAGGCCCCCAGCCCGGCCAGGGCGAGCGAGTAGCTGAGGATGAAGCGAATGGCGGGGCCACGGACGTAGGCGGTGGCGATGGAGCCGAACTGAGCCCCGAACACCGCCCCGCAGAGCATGAACATCACCGCCAGGAAGTCGACGTTGCCGTGCATCGCGTGGCGCATGGCGCCGTAGGAGCCGGAGAAGACGATCTCCACGAGGTCGGTGCCCACGGCGACGTGGGTGGAGGTGCCGACGAGGTAGACCAAAGCCGGCACGCGGATGAAGCCGCCGCCGACGCCGAGGAAGCCCGCCAGCAGGCCGGTGCTCATGCCCACCAGCACGATGACCCACATCGAGACGACGACTCGAGCGGTGTGACAGCGGATGATCGGCATAAGCGGCACCGCTTGAAAGACGCTGGGCAGATTGGAGGCCACGACCTCGCGGCCGATGTCCCGACCTTCGCGTTCCATCTTGACGGTCTGACGCTGGGCCTGGCGCGTTTCATATTGAGTATAAATGAAGAGGCCGGTCATCAACACAAAGGAGGCGGTGAGCACGGCCACGGTGGAGAGGCCCTGCTCCTTGAAGAAGCCCAGGATGCGGGTGCCCAGTTCGACGCCGAACATGGTGCCCGCGATCATGCTCATCGCCAGGGTCCAGTCGATGTTGCCGAGCTGGCGATGGCGGATGGTGGCGATCACCCCCTTGCCGGCGATGTGGGTGAGGTCGATGCCGGAGGCCATGTAGCCGGGGAAGCCGAAGACGCAGAGGGCGGGGGTGACCATGTAGCCGCCGCCGACGCCCACGAAGCCGCCGACCACGCCCACGGTAAAGCCGGTGAAGACCAGGAGAAGCCAGGGAATCTCTATGCCGGCGACGGGGAAGTCAAACACGGCTCACCCTTTCTCGATGGCTAGGCCACGGCCGGCGCCTTCGGCGTAGGAGAGCAGCGTTTGCACAGGAAGGCAGCAGTCGCGTGCCGCCGCCTGGGGCTCCCCCTCGTGCCGGGCCAGCGCGCGCCGGGCGTATTCGTTCTTGAAGGCCGCGAGAGCCTCGGCGTAGGGCAGGGCGAATAGCCGGCTGTCGAGCGCGGCCAGCTCGCCCTTGAGGCGGTGCCACTGGATCGCCCGCTCAACCACCAGGAGGATTTGCTCCTTGCGGAACGGCTTGGTAATGTAGTCGTAGGCGCCGTTCTTGATGGCCTCGACGGCTGTCTCCACGGAGCCGAAGGCGGTGATGATCACGACTTCCGTGCCCTTGTCGAGCTGCTTCACCCGCTGTAAGAGGTCGAGGCCGTCGATGTCGGGCATCTTGAGGTCGGTGATCACCAGACGATAGTCGTTGACCTCCAGTTCCTGCAGGGCCTCTAAGGGAGAAGCCGTCGTCTTGACCGAATAGGGGGTCCTTTCTACCAGGATGCGCTCCAAGAGAATCAGCAAACTGACTTCGTCGTCGACCACTAGGATGTCGTGTGCGCTCATTGACTGGCCCCCTCGGTAGTTGGCACCGGCAGGATTATGGTGAAGACGCTGCCCGCGGGTTCCCCGGCGCGGGCATTGCCGGTGCTGCTGGTGAACGTGATTGTGCCGCCAAGTTTCTGCACCAGGCCGAGGCTCACCGAAAGGCCGAGGCCGGTGCCTTCGCCAACCCCTTTGGTGGTGAAGAAGGGATCGAAGATTTTGCGCTGGACCTCCCCCGGGATGCCGGTGCCGGTATCGGCGATCTTGAGTAGGACACGATTGCCCCGCAGGGCGGAGGCGACGGAAAGCTTGCCGCCGCCTTTCTTCATGGCGTAGATGGCGTTGTTGATCAGGTTGAGCAGCACCTGCTGCAGCTCCTTGGAATTGCCGCGAATGCTGGGCACCGCCGGGTCGAGGTTGCGTTCCAGCGTGATCTTGTTGGTAAGGAGGGTGTTGGCGACCAAGTGGAGCACGCTCTCGACGTCGTCGTTGGGGTTGGTCGACTCGCCCACACTGGCCCCGACGCGGGCGAAATCGAGCAGGTTCTCTACGATCTGGCGACAGTGCTCGGCCCGATCTTCGATGATCTGCAGATCCGCGTGCTCCTGGCTCTGTGGGGGGAACTTCTCCAGCAGCAGGTCGGCAAAGCCCAGGATGGAGGCCAGAGGGTTGTTGATCTCGTGGGCCACGCCCGCGGCCAGGGTGCCCAGGGAGGCCAGCTTCTCGGTGTTATAGATCTGCTCGTCGAGGGTGTGCTTACCGGTTATGTCGCGGGAGATGGCGAGCACGATGCGGCCGCCCGGGTTCGGCTCCTCGAGCAGTCGTAGCTTCGTGTTGAGCCAATACTCGCGGTCGCCGACCACCAGCGAGTGCTCGTGGCTCATGCCGCGCTCGTGGTCGATGGTCTCACGCACTTCGCGCAGCAGATCGGCCGCGGCCGCGGCCCCGATGAAGTCGGCCAAGGGTTTGCCGACGACGCCATCGCGTTCGTGGCGATTCAGGTTGGGTGCGAAAAGGCGCAGGGCGGCGCGGTTGGCGGAAAGCAGCTGCCCGTCGTAGCTGAGCGTGTAGATGAGGTCGTCGGCGCTCTCCACCAGGGTGCGGTACCTGGCCTCGGAGCGGGCCCGGTTGAGCACGGCGGCGTCGACGGCCTGCTGCAGGTCGTAGGCCTGCTGGCGCTGGGACATCACGACGAGGACGAGGACGAGGGCGACAGCGATCACGGCCGGGCTTAGCGCCCCGATCAACTTGAGCCAGAGGCTGTTGACGGTCGATTCGACTTCGCTGGCGGGCGCGACCACAGCCACCGACCAGCTGCGGTAGCCGCCGACGCCGCCGATCTGGATCGGCGCGAAGGCGATGAGCTTCTCGACCGGCCTGTTATCCTCCTGGTCATCACGCGAGCCGGAGATGTACCAGCTGGTGCCCTCCTGGCCGGTGAGCATGCGCGTCTTCTGGATCTCGTTGATGCGGTCGAAGGAGATCATCGGCTGCTTGCTCTCGCGGGCCTCGAAGGCATCCTGGCCGACGAACTCCTTGACCGGGTGGGCCAAGAAGACCCCGTCGGCGTTGATGATCCAGGCGTAGCCGGTACGCCCCGATTGGATGCCGGCGACGGCTTTGGCGGCCAGCTCTCGGTCGTCCACGAGGAAGTAGAGCACCCCGCGTCCGCCCGTCTTGGTGCTTACCGAAGTGGCCAGCGTCATGAGCGGCCTGGCGCGGGGGGCATAGGGAGCATCCTGGATGTAGGGTTGGCTGGCCGAGGCTTTCATTAGGCCCGGCTGCCGCAGCAAGAAGCGATCGGTGTTGTCCAAGGGCTCGCTCGCCAGCGTGCTGTCCTGCTTCAACACCGCCGTGCGCTCGGAGGACACGCCGACGTAGCGAATCTCGACCAGCCCGTTGACGGAGGCGCGGCGCTGGGTGGAGAGAAAGAGCGAGGGCAGCGCCGCCGGCACGTCGTCGCTCTCCTCGAGGGAGGCTTCGACGCTGCTCAATTCTAGGCGCAGAGTCTGCAGCGTGGCGTCGATGCGCGCGGCAACCTGGCGTGCCAGCGCCAGCTGCTGTTGGTTGAACTCGTCGCGCACCGTCTCGCGGACCTCGATGATCGTCCAGGCGCCGAGGGCGACGGTGAAGGCCAGCAGCAGCACCGGGATGGCGCGCAGAACGAAGAGCAGGCGGCCGCTGGGATAGGGCAGCGCCCGATACGAGCGGCCGTTTTCGCCTGGCCGTTCCCGATGCGAGTTAGCGTGCGCGGCGCCCGGGTTTCTCTCGGCCAACTAGACCTCCGCTCCCTTCTTGAACTCCTCGATGTACCAGGAGGTCACGGCGTCGTCAGTCAGCAACACGTCCAGTTGTTTTGTGTATACCGTGAGATAGGCCAGCAGGCGCACTCGGCGGAGCACGGCTGCCTCGGTCAGATGCTCGGCGATGGCGCTGATCATCTCCGGGCCGCAGTCGACCGCGAAGCCAGACCAGACCAAGAGCTCGTGCAGGAGGCGCTCGCGCCGCTCGCGACACTCGGCAGCGGCGCCCCCGCCGCGGAAATGGAAGCGCACGAAGCCCACGCCGCCCATCTCCGGGCAAAGTGCCTCCACGGTGGAGTAGTGGTAGCCGGTGCGGACGCTGAAGTTCATATAGCGCTCGGAGGCGATGACCAGGCAAGGCTCCGCCAGGCGGTGAGGCTCCGAGGCGTGGATGGCCATGACCGACATGAAGCCGCCCAAGCTGACGCTGCGAGGGCCCGGCCAGGGGCGCTCGGCCAGCCCCCGGAGGAACTCACGTAGAGGCAGCGAGGTGATCTGCTCGGGGCGCAGGCTCTTGCTCCCACGCGGCGTCTCGGCGCTGACGTCGAGCACCTGGATGGCGAGGGGTATATCCGCTTCCAGGCGGGTGGCTTGCCAGCCCTCGTCAGAAAGACGTTCGGCAAGGCACACCATCTCGTTCATCGCCATCTGGTGCACGAAGCGGGTGAGGTCGTGCACCGACTCACAGTTGGCCACGCTGAAGTTGGCGCGCTGCGGGTCCACCAACCGCAAAGGCACGATGCGCGGCAGCAGGCGGCGGAAGAGCTGCAGAATCTCGCTGTCGTCCAGGTCGCCGTCGTCGCCCAGAGTTGGCTCGGCCGCCAGCAAGTCGGTTACTTTGCCGGCGAAGACGCAGCAGCGGTCGGTGTCGACCGTGACGACCTGCCCCGGCGACAACACGGCGGTCGCCCGGACCGTGGCCATGAGGGCGGGGACCTTGAACTCGCGGGCCAGCGTGGCCAGGTGCGAGGCGACGCCGCCGGTATCGCAGACGATGGCGGCGGCGCGCCGCAGCGCCACGACCAGTTGGGGCGACGGATGGGCGGCGACCAGCACGCCGCCCTCGGGGAAGGAAAGCAGGTCCTCGTCCGTACGCACG
>JAJZQK010000657.1 GCA_021847625.1 Chloroflexota bacterium | reverse complement strand
CCGTCTGTTGGAGCCACACCTGGAACGGGAAGGCCTGGACCTGCGACTGAGCACAAAGCTCGTACGCCTGGAGGGCGACGGGGAGGGCAGAGTCGCGCGGGTGGTCACCGACCAAGATGAGTTCGAGACGAACGCCGTCATCCTTGCCACCGGTGTGCGGGCCAACGTCGGCCTCGCCCGGGAGGCCGGCCTCGCGCTGGGACCGACCGGCGCCATCGCCGTCAACGAGTACCTGCAGACGAGCGACCCTGCCATTTATGCCGGCGGCGATTGCGTCGAGGATACGCACCTAGTCACCGGCCGGAAGGTATGCTGCCCGCTGGGGACGACCGCGAACAAGCACGGCCGCGTGATCGGCACCAACATCGTGGGGGGCCACGAGAAGTTTGCGGGGGTGCTCGGGACCACGGCCGTCCAAGTGATGGACTTCAACATCGGCTGCACGGGCCTGAACGAGACGAACGCCCGGCGCCAGGGCTATTCGGTCGTTACGTCCTGCGTGCCGACCGTCGACTGTGCGCACTTCTTCCCGATGCACGCGCCAATTACCCTGAAGCTCGTGGCGGATGCCGAAACCCGGCGCCTACTGGGGGCACAGGTAGTCGGACCGGGAGAGGCGGTCAAGCGAGTCGACGTGGCGGCGATGGCCATTGGCCTGCAGGCCACGGTCGATCAGTTGGCGGAGTCTGACCTCGGCTATGCGCCGCCCTTCTCGACGGCCATCGACCCCCTCGCGCACGCCGCGAACGTCTGCCGGAACAAGCTTGACGGCTTGGCCGATGGCTGTTCGGTGGCCCAACTCAAGGGATGGCTGGAGAGCGGCAAGGAGGTCACGCTCGTGGACGTGCGGACGCCGAGCGAGATGAAGCAACTGCGCCAACCCTTCGGCCCGCGGGTCCTGAGTATACCGCTCGCCGAACTGCGGCAGCGCGCGGGCGAGATCCCGACCGACCGCCCTGTGGTGGTGTATTGCCAACTGGGGACGCGGTCGTACGACGCGCAGCGAGTGCTGGCGGGGGCGGGGTTCTCGGCAGTGCGGTTTCTAGAGGGTGGCCTAGCTGCCTGGACAGGACGGTGATTTTGATAGATAATATGGTTCCTGCCGGGATGGGCGGCGTTCCGTAGAGCGCAAGCCAGTCCGCTGGCTTGGCTGGGGCCACGAGTAGGCTATCCGGTTCAAGAACCCCTTGCATTACCGTTCGGCTGGATAGATAATGTCTCGGTTGAGAGGTGGGCTGTTATGTATATAATCACGCTCGACGAGGCTGCCTGCCAAGGTTGCGGCGAGTGTGTGAGCAACTGCCCGGTTGAGTTGTTCGAGATGGTGGACGACAAGGCCCAAATGACCGGTGACACGTCGGAGTGTCTGGGTTGCGAGAGTTGCGTCGCCGTCTGTGAATCTTCGGGGATTACGCTACAGGAGGTCTAGTTTGGGAGTACCCGGGGTGGTCATCGCCGCGCCCTATGGGCGTTCCGGTAAGACCACGGTTTCCATCGGGCTCAGCGCGGCGTTGGCCAGGCGGGGGTGGGCGGTGCAGCCCTTCAAGAAGGGGCCGGACTACATCGATCCTAGCTGGTTATCGGCCGCCGCCAGGCGGGCCTGTCGGAACCTTGACCTTTTCATGATGCCCCCGGAAGCTCTCGTTACCTCCTTTCGGCGTTCGGCTGCCGATGCGGGGATCGCCCTCGTCGAGGGGGCGATGGGACTGTACGACGGCGTTGACCTGGCTGGCAGCGGGAGCACGGCGCAGTTGGCGCGCATGCTTGGGCTGCCTATCATCCTGGTGGTGAACGCGACGCGGATGACGCGGAGCGTCGCGGCGCTGGTGAGTGGGTATCAGAACTTCGAGCCGGGCGTCGACCTGGCCGGGGTAATCCTCAACAACGTGGCCGGCGGCCGGCATGAGTCGATGCTAGTGCATTCCATCAGGCAGCACTGCGGCATCTCTGTTCTGGGGTGTTTGCCCAAGGACAAGCAGCTGACGATACCAGAGCGGCATCTGGGGTTGGTCCCCGAAGGCGAGCACGGGGTGCTTATCGAGAAGATAGAGCGCGCTCGCGAATTAGTAGAGTCTTCGGTGGATCTCGAGGGGGTGGTCAAGACAGCGCAACGTGCATCGATTGAACCGGAACCGGTGGCGCGGCCTTGGGCAAAGCCTGCGCGGCCGGTGCGCCTGGGGGTGATCCGGGATCAGGCATTTTCGTTCTACTATCCAGAGAACCTCGAGGCCCTGGAGCAAGCCGGGGCCGAGCTGGTATTCATCAATGCCCTAGAGGATCCCCATTTGCCCGCGGTAGCCGGGCTGTACATTGGCGGCGGCTTTCCGGAGATGTTTGCCGAGAGGCTGGAAGCCAATGTGTCGCTGCGGCAGGATATCGCGAGGGCGGTCGAGGAAGGCCTTCCCGTGTACGCGGAGTGCGCCGGTCTCCTGTACCTAGCGAGGAACCTCCGCTGGCAGGAGCGGGCTTATGGGATGGTCGGTGCCCTGCCGTTTGACGTCGCCTTTACTGCGCGGCCGCAAGGGCATGGCTACGTGGCCGCGGCGGTGGCGGCCGAAAATCCAGTGTTCCCGATTGGGCAGCAACTGAGAGGCCACGAGTTCCATCACGCCAGGTTGGAGAATGTGGCGGACCTGCCCTTGGTTTACCGTCTCGAGCGCGGGCACGGCATCGGTCACAAGGGGGACGCCGTGGTTCACAAGAACGTGCTCGCAGGCTTCACCCATTTGCACGCCGTGGGCGTGTCCAACTGGGGGGAAAGCCTGGCCAACCTGGCCCGCACGGCTAGCGGGCCGCGGAGTTGCGGGTTACAAGTTACTAGCGGATAGATACCTAGGAAAGGAGACAGCAAATAGCATGGAGGACTCCAAGACCCCTCTGCTAGACGAACTCGAAAAGGGCCCCTGGCCGAGTTTTGTCACGC
>JAJZQK010000656.1 GCA_021847625.1 Chloroflexota bacterium | reverse complement strand
CCGAGCGAATTGCTCCCAACGGCGACCGTGTCGACGACACGGCGTCGATCGCCTACACGCTCAATCGCCCCGCCACCGTCTCCATCTACCTGCTCGACGCCGGCAACAAGCGGCTGCCGATTCGCACCGAGCAGGCGCGTCCCGCGGGCTCCTACGAGGCCACCTTCGACGGCACCATCGCCGACTCGGGGACAGGGACCGCCCGCACCGTCGTCCCTGCCGACGAGTATATCTGGGTGGTCGAGGCCGTCGACGCGGCAGGAAACAGGGAAGACCGCCAGGGTAGGCTGACCGTGGCCGACCCCGACACCATCCCACCCGCGCTGACCGACGTCGTCGCCATGCCCCAGGAGATATCGCCCTACGACCCGAGCCTGAGCGACAAGACCCAGATATCCTATCGACTGAGTGAGCCGGCCACCGTCACGCTGTACGTGGAGGAGCCGGGGGGACGCCGCACGCGCCTCGCCTACCCGGTCCAAGAGCAGCCCGGCGAGCACTCCCATACCTGGGATGGGCTGGTGCGCGACGCAATCCCCGCCCCGGGCTCCTATAGATATGTCGTGCAGGTGAAGGACGTCGCGGGCAACGTGGTAGAAGGCGCGGCGCCCGTGACGATCAGCGGCACGGAGGAACCGGACGCGGCCATCGTGAGCGTGGCATTCTCGCCCCAGAAGGTAACCAACGGCGACCTCGTGAAGGTGGCAATCACCGTCCGCAACACCGGCGACGTGACCCTGCGTACCCACGGCCCCGACCCCGGCTACACCTACGCCCTCAAGGGCAACTTCGCCACCGTCGAGAACGGCCGCTACGATGACCAGGCCCGCATGTGGCGGGTCGCCGTGGGCTGGGACGGTCCCTTGGGCAACGAAGGCGCAGGCTATCCGTTCCGCTGGGGGTTCGGAAAGGACCTCGCCCCCGGCGAGGAGACGACGGTCGAGGGCTACATCCGCATCTCGGGAGACTACACGCGGCTGCGTTTCTACGCCGGCCTGGTCTACGAGAACGTGAAATACCGCGTCGACCACGTCGGGCAGCAAGTAATTGAAGTCGGGTACTAGCGACGTGGTGGACCTGTCGGTCATAGTCGTCAGCTACAATACGCGCGAGTTGCTCCGGCGTTGCCTGCGGTCGGCGCTGGCGGCCGCCGAGACGGACAACGTGAGCGTCGAGCTGGTGGTCATAGACAACGGCTCGGCGGACGGCAGCGCGGCTGCCGTCCGCGAGGAGTACCCAGCGGCGACCCTCTTGGCATTCGATCAGAACCTCGGCTTTGCCGCCGCCAGCAACGTCGGGCTCGCCCGGGCCAACGGACGCTATCCCTTGCTGCTGAACCCTGACACCGAGGTACGGCCGGGCGCCTTCGCGGCCCTGGTGGGATTCATGGATCGGCACCCGAAGGTCGCGGCGGTGGGACCCAGCCTGGTCTACGGGGACGGCTCCCCGCAGCACTCATGCTTTGCCTTTCCGACCGTCGCCATGCAGTTCCTCGACCTGTTCCCCCTCCATCACCGGCTTCTGTCTTCGCGTCTCAACGGCCGCTACCCGCTTGGCCGCCAGGAGCCTTTTCCTATCGGCCACCCCCTCGGCGCTTGTATGCTTATACGGCGGGAAGCTCTGGCGCAGATCGGGGCCCTCGACGAGGGCTTCTTCATCTATTGCGAGGAAGTGGACTGGTGCTGGCGGGCTCAGAAGGCCGGCTGGCAGGTCTACTGCCAGCCGCGGGCCGTCGTCGTCCACCACGGGGCGCAGAGCACGCGCCAATTCGCCGAGAAGATGTTCGTCGAACTGTACCGCGGCCGCTACCGGCTCATGACGCGCCATTACGGCCGGCTACGTCTGGCGGCGGCGCGGACCGTGATCCTCGCCGGCATGGCCAAGCTTGCCCTCGCCGACCGCTGGGCCGCCGCGCGGGGCAGGCTCGGCAAGGCGGAGCTGCAAGCGCGGCTGCAGGCCTACACGACCATCGCCAGGATGTAGACGGAAAGGGGCACGGATTGTGAGCCAGCAACCTGCAGGAGATAGCCGGCCAACCGTCGCGGCCGCCGTCATCACGAAGAACGAGGAGCGCAACATCCGAGATTGCCTGGCGACCCTGCAGTGGGCCGACGAGGTTCTCGTGCTCGACTCCTACAGCGCGGACGACACGGTGGCCCTCGCCCGTGCGCATACCAGCCAGGTCTTCCAGCGCCGGTTTGATGACTTCGCCCGCCAGCGCAACGCCGCTCTTGGTTTGCTGCAATCCGACTGGGTGCTGTTCGTCGACGCGGACGAGCGGGTGTCTCCCGTGTTGGCGACGGAGGTTCGAGAGGCGGCCGCTAACGCCGAGAACGACTGGCAGTCGGGAAGGCAGAGGCCGATTGCCGGCTTCTGGGCACCCCGCCAGAACTACATCCTCGGTCGCTGGATCCGGCACGGCGGCTGGTATCCGGACTGCCAATTGCGCTTGCTCAAGGTCGGTAAAGCCCACTACGACGAAGCGAGGAAGGTGCACGAGGTCGTCGTCCTCGAAGGCGAGGCCAGCTATCTCCAGAACCCGTTCGTCCACTACAACTACCAGCGTCTGAGTCAGCTCATCGCCAAACAGGCCGCCTATGCGCCCTTGGACGCCCTCTCGATGGAAGAACGCGGCTTGCGCGCCCGCCTGCACAGCCCCGTCCTGCAGCCGCTGCGCGAGTTTCGTCGGCGCTACATCACTCTGCAGGGGTACCGCGACGGCCTGCACGGGCTCTTGCTGGCGACGGTGGTTTCCATCTACTCGGGGGTAGCCTTCGCCGAGCTCTGGCGAAGGCAGCGCCGGCGCGCGGCAGGAAACGCCACTAAATAGTCCGGCGTTATGCTTGCTGCATGGCCGGCCGGTTCCGTCATTCCCGCGGAAGCGGGAATCCAGCCAGTGCGCGGCCGGAGGGCGAACGCCGTTCGCCCC
>JAJZQK010000655.1 GCA_021847625.1 Chloroflexota bacterium | reverse complement strand
GACACCGGCACCGCCCTGCAAGGGTTCTGGACCAGCGCCATCCAGGTGCCGTCGAACGGACGAGCCCCAATCACCTTCGACTGGTATCGAAGCTTCCTATCCGCCCTTCTGGAGGGGGGCCATTACGTGTGGTTCGCCAAACTGATCGTCTTTGCCGAGCTGGCCCTTGGCACGGCGCTGATACTCGGCGCGTTCGTCGGCGTCGCCGCGTTCTTCGGCGCGTTCATGAACTGGAACTTCATGATGGCGGGCACGGCGAGCGTCAACCCGGTGTTGTTCACCTTGGGCATCCTCCTGATACTGGGCTGGAAGACGGCGGGCTACATCGGCCTAGACCACTTCCTTCTTCCCGCCCTCGGCACGCCCTGGCGCCCGGCGAGCCAAATGGTCTCAGAGGGCAATGGCTCGGCCGATGACTCAGTCGCGGTGGATAACCCAGGCCAACAGGAAGGCGAACGCGCGGCCTAGCCACGGCGATCACGTCTGCAACCGATTTGGCGAGGGAACCGAGCGGAACCGGTTCCCTCGCCCTGTCCGGATCGCCAAGTGATGGACAGGTAATCTGCCGCGGGCGGCATTTCCGATGGGAAGCAGGTCAGCAGGATCAGCCCGTGGAAGCACGAAAGCGGCCCCGAATCTGGGGCCGCTTTCGCTGGCACGTGCGCTCAGTCGATTGACCGCTAGTCGATGACGTCTACCTTGTGCTTGGCCGGGAACGCCGTGATCAAGGTGGTTAACCGAGCCTACGACGTGGAGGAAACCAGGCCGTTCTGGCGGCGTTATCTAATGGCGATGGGGATAACCATATTGGCCAGCCTCTTCATAATCACCGGCTTTGCCCTGTTCTGTGGTTTTGCATAACCGCGTTTGTCTTGCTGCTGGGGGCCGAACCAAACGCGGTGGTCTACGAGCAGATTCGCCCTGAAGTCGTCCAGAGTGAAAGGCGCCGGACACGAGCGGAGAAGCACACTCGGCACGAGCAGGGCAAGCAAGGGAACACTCACTAAGCTCGTGGTCATCGCCTCATAGTGTAGGGCAGACTGCCTCAAATTGGTTCTGCCCGCGAGCAGGCTGGCGTTCGGCTGCCGATGATGCCGCCAACCTTGACAAATGCCTCCCCACAACGGTAGACTAGCTTCTAGCTGATCCGCGGGTGGCACTGCCAGCATCGTGTCCGTGGCTTCCGCATGACCTGAGGCAAGAGGTGTCCGCAGCTGGAAGGGGAGAACATCACAGAGGTCGTAACGCACCTCGTGCTCCAACTGTCCGTGATACTCATCGCGGCCAAGATCGGGGGTGAGAT
Organism: Chloroflexota bacterium; assembly: GCA_021847625.1. Next base: position 1,629 of record JAJZQK010000655.1, on the reverse strand, counting down.
ATTCGAGCGCTGGCTGAAACAACCCAGCGTCCTTGGTGAGCTGCTCGCCGGAGTGGCGATAGGGCCGTTCGCCCTGGGTGGTCTGGACGTCCCGATGATAGGCGCTATGTTCGGGCACGTGGTGGCGGAGCCTGGCGAAGCTGCGGTCATACCGGTCTCGACCGAACTGTGGGCCGTGGCCCAAATCGGGGCCGTCATTCTCCTGTTCTACGCGGGCCTGGAGACTGATTTCCGACTGTTCTTCCGCTACAGCGGGCCCGCCTTCGTCGTCGGCATGGGTGGCGTCATCTTGCCGTTTCTCTTCGGTGACCTGGCGACCGTCTTCTTCGGCCTAGCCGATCATTTCCTGGATCCAGAGGCCCTGTTCATCGGCACGATTATGACGGCGACGTCGGTGGGAATCACCGCCCGCGTGCTGGGAGATATCCACAAGCTCGATACCGCCGAGGGAGTGACGATCCTTGCCGCGGCCGTCATCGACGACGTGCTGGGCATCATCGTCCTGGCGGTTGTCGCAAGCCTGGGGGCGAGTGGCCAAGTCTCGTTGGGCGAGCTGGCGCTGATCGGCGGCAAGGCGATGGGATTCTGGATAGGCCTGATGCTGGTGGGCATTGCCCTTTCTGGCTGGATCTCCCGTTTCCTTTCCTCCTTTCGGTCAGATGGCGCCGCCGTGGCCCTCGCGCTAGCCTTGGCATTTCTTGCCGCGGCGGTCGCCGAGCGCTTCGGTCTGGCGATGATAATCGGCGCCTACACAATGGGCCTGGCCCTGTCCAACACGGATATCGCCGAGAGCCTGCGTGAGCCGATGGACAGCGTTTTCCACGCCTTGGTGCCGATCTTCTTCGTGGTGATGGGGATGCTGGTTAACTTCCCCGCGATGGGCCCCGTTATCGTGTTCGGGTTTGCCCTCAGCGTGCTGGCCATCATTGGCAAGGTCTTCGGCTGCGGCCTACCCGCGTTGGCCGTCGGCTTCAACGCCCTGGGGGCAACCAGGATCGGCCTTGGCATGATGCCCCGAGGAGAGGTGGCGCTGATCGTGGCAGGCGTCGGCTTAAGCAGCGGGGTTATCCAGCAGGACATCTTCGGGGTGGCGATAATGATGACTTTCGTCACCACGGTTCTGGCGCCGGTCGTGCTCGTTCCCGCTTTCCAAAGGCGGGGAACGGGGAAGCGCCGCCAGCCTATCAAGGAAGTACAACCAGAAGTTTTGTCCGAGGGGGATTGAGCGAGGGTGGCCAATAGATTCGAGGCTGAACTGGAGACATATCTGGCGCGGATCTTCTCCGAAAAGCTCTCTGACGTGCTGGAATCGGCGGGCTTCCACGAGACGGTGCGGATACACGAACCGCACGTGACGGAGTACCAACGCAACCGAGACGTACTGTCCCTGCAGACCGAGCGGGTCGGGCCAGACAAGATCGCCATATCGGTAGAAAGCGAGTCGATCGACGTCGACCCGCTAGTTAGCCTGGCGGCCAGGGATGTGATCGTCGACGTCTGCGATCGGATGCTGAGTTCCCTGCCGTGGGTAGATCGACAGGGCGCTCGCCAGCACGTCGAAGCCTACATCTCGAGCCTTCTGGCTAACCACAAGTAGCCCGCCAATACTGTCGGTCAGACGTCGGCAGA
>JAJZQK010000654.1 GCA_021847625.1 Chloroflexota bacterium | reverse complement strand
GAGGCCGCCGTTCTCGATCACCGCCGCCGCCAGGCGGGGGATGGCTTCCTCCGTGCCCACGGCCGCCGTTACCGTTCGCCCGTTGGCGCTGAGCGAGGTCGCCGTCTCCCGCAAGGCGGCAAGCACATTGTCGTTCAGAGTGCCAATCCGCATCTCTATCTCCAGTTGGCTGGAGAGGAGCTCCGCGAGGGTGCCCTGGCGCATCACCCGGCCGTGGTTGATGATCGCCACCCGGTCGCAGACGAGCTCCACCTCGCTCAGGAGGTGGGAATTCAGGAACACGCTCACCCCGTCCGCGCGTAGGTGGCGGATGAGGTCGCGCACGTCGCGCCTGCCGAGGGGATCGAGAGCGGAGGTCGGCTCGTCCAGGAAGACGATGGTCGGCTTATTGAGAAGCGCCTGGGCGATGCCCACGCGCTGGAGCATCCCTTTGGAGAAAGTGCGCAGTTGCCTGCGGGTCTCCCCCGCGAGGCCGACCAATCGCAGCACCTCGGGGATGCGCTGCTTGCGCTCGGCGGCGGACATCCCGTACAGCTGGCCGTGCCAGTCCAGGAATTCGTCCGCCCGCAACCAGTCGTGAAAGCGGAAATGCTCGGGGAGGAAGCCTACCTTGCGGCGCACGGCGCGGTCGCCCACGGGCCGGCCCATGATCTTGGCCGAGCCCGCCGTGGGGTAGGTGAGACCCATCAGCATCTTGATGGCTGTGGTCTTGCCCGCCCCGTTCGGGCCCAGGAAACCGAAGACTTCGCCCGTATCTACGGTCAGCGTGAGGCTGTCGACGGCCACCTTGCCGCCGAACGCCTTGCGCAGGCCCGCCGTCTCCACGGCGGGGACGTGTTCATCGGGCACGGGATCTATCGGCATAACGTACCTCGTTGTTGTTGGCGAGTGCCCTCGCCTTCCTCCCATTATACCCGGCGGCCGCAGTCGCGCCAACCACGGGGGCGGACTCATGCTCGCTGGGTCCCAATGGCCGTTCGCCCGGGCGACGACCCTCACCCTTGCCCTCTCCCTGGAAGGGAGAGGGAACCTACCGCACGATCTACTGCCAATTTGGTTGCTTAGCGGCGGCTTTCGTGGCGGTGACGAGGCTCGCTCGTCAAGCATCGCCCATCGCTTGTTTGCCCTGCCACTGTCTAAGACGGCGAAGGGGGGCGCGGGTTACGGGACGATCTTGGAGATCGGCAGCTCCAGGATGTCCTCGGCGCCACGTCGCTTGAGCTCGGGGATGAGGACGTTGATCTCGGCCTTCACCGCCACCGTCTCGACCGCGTAGTAGCCGGACCCGTAGAGGCGGGAGACCGTGGGCGTCTTCATCGCCGGCAGCACCGAGATAACGCCCTGCAGGTTCTCCTCGGAGACGTTCAGCTTGATCATCACCTTGCCGCGGGCGGTCAGCACGCCGGCGAGGAGGGTGGAGATTTCCTGCATCTCCTGGCGCTTGGTGAGATCGGCGTAGGCATCCTTATTGGCGATGAGCTTGGTGCGCGATTCGAGGAGCACGTCGATTATGCGCATGCGGTTGGCCCGGAGCGAGGCGCCGGTCTCCGTGACGTCGACGATGCAATCGGCGATCTCCGGCACCTTGGACTCGGTGGCCCCGTAGGAGGGCAGCACCTCGACCGGGATACCCAGCTGCTCGAAGTAGCGGCGCGTCAGCTGGGGGTACTCCGTGGCGACGCGGGCCCCCGGCTTGAGCTGGGCGGCCGCGGCGATGCCGGCCTCCTCGGGGACGGCCAGCACGATCTTGACCGGGCGGCCGATGCTGAGCTTGTTGTAGCCGAGGTCCATGACGGAGACGACATCGCTTCCCGTTTCCTCGATCCAGTCGAGGCCCGTCACGCCGAGGTCGAAGTAGCCGCGGGCGACGTACACGGGTATCTCCTGCGGGCGCAGTATCTTCACGTTGGCGACGCGCGGGTCGTCGATCCTGGCGTCGTAGTTGCGGTCGCCGCCTCGCCGCACGGGCAGGTCGGCCTCCTCGAACAGTTGGAGGGTGTTATGTTCCAGGCTCCCTTTCGGCAGCACGAGCCGTAGCATCTTCGCTCCTTTCCCAAACCATGGCATAGCCGCCTGCCACGCGATGAGCGGGGCAGGCGCATCTGAGGCAGTTTAGGCCATCGCCGGATGCTTGTCAATTTGGGTGGCGTTGCCGGTGGCAGGGGCCGAGGGTGGCCCGGAGTGGCGACATCCGCTGGCCCGGCGGCCCCGCCCGGGACAACCAGGCTGGCCGCGGACCATTGCCGGCAACACACGCTAAGATTGGGGGGCTTGACAGGCTCACCGCAGAGGGTATATACTCAAGTCATTACTTAACGCCGCTAGCAATTGCGGCTTATGTATACTATAGATTACCAACCAAATAGACGACGGAACCTACCCACGGGTATTTGCATACATGGTTAGTTTGCCCTGGTAGATTACAAGTAGTTCCTGACTCATTGCTTTCGTTCCAATTCGGTGACAAGGGCTTTGCCGCGTGGCGGCAACGGTCCTGTTTAGATTGGCGCAAGCCGGGCATACCCGGATGGCGACCCGTGCCTTGGGCGCGGGATATTGGAAAGGGAGGGGAACATCTTGAGTAGGGTCAGTCGTCGCAAGTTCTTGTCCAGGGCAGCGCTTGCCCTGGGCGCAACCCCCATTCTGCTCTCGACTGCCTGCCAGCCGGCGGCGCAGCCAGAGCCCACCAAGGCACCCGCTCCGACCTCGGCCCCCGCCGTGCAGCCCACCGCTGCCGCAAAGCCCACGGCTGCTGCCCAGCCGACGCAGGCCCCTAGCAAGATCGCAGGCACTTCGCTGAGCATCCTCTGGGGCACCTTCTTCGCCAAGGAATGGCAGGATGAGATGGCCGCGCTAGTGGCCGACTTTGGGAAGCAGTCTGGCGTCAAGGCCACGATCGACTTCCTCGGCTGGACCGACCTCCAGCCCAAGAT
>JAJZQK010000653.1 GCA_021847625.1 Chloroflexota bacterium | reverse complement strand
GCTACGGGATGGATTCCCGCTTCCGCGGGAATGACGGAACCCGGCGGCTGTCACCGAGAGACAAGGCCCACGTTATGCAGCCGTTCCCTCATCCGCATGGCCGAGCGTGCCGTTGCTTGTATGGATAGTCCTCGTCTCCAATCCGAGACTCCGTGGGGTTCTTGGGTCGGCTGCGGACTAGAATCCGCCCAGGCCAATCTCGCCGGTGAGGAAATCGATGAACTGCCGCGCGCCACGCCCGGAGCGGCCCGTGTGCCTCGCCGCCCAACGCAGCGCCCGCGAACGTAGCTCGTCGCCTGCCAACGTCAACCCTCGTTGTTGCGCGAGCCCCTCCACGATGCGAAGGAACCGCTCCTGGTCGGGGGCCAGGAAGGTCAGGGTGATGCCGAAGCGGTCGCTGAGGGACAGCTTCTCCTGTGCCGTGTCCTGGCCGTGGATCTCGTCGTCGCTCATCGCGGCCTGCCGGTCGGAGAAGCGTTCCTGCACCAGGTGGCGACGGTTGGAGGTGGCGTAGATCAGCAGATTGTCTGGCCGGGCCTCGAGGCTTCCCTCCAAGGCGGCCTTGAGCTCTCTGTACTCGGTCTCGTGCTCGTCGAAGGACAGGTCGTCCACGAAAAGGATGAACCTCTCCCGTCTGCCGCGGACGAGCTCCGTGATCTCCGGATAGTCGGGCAGGTACTGGCTGGGCACCTCGATAAGGCGTAGGCCACGCTCGGCGTACTCGTTGAGCAGTGCCTTTACAGTGGAGGACTTCCCGGTGCCGCGGTCGCCGTACAGGAGGACGTTGTTGGCAGGATAGCCGGCCAGGAACTGCTCTGTGTTCTGGAGGAGCAGCGTCCTCTCCGGCTCGTAGGCGATTAAGTCTGTTAGCCTGATCGGGTCGGGAACGGGGATCCCCGCCAGGTGGCCGTCCTGGCCGTCGTGGAGCCAGCGGAAGGCCCGGAAGCGGGCGAATTCGCCGCTGCCGGCCTGGGCATAGTAAGCGGCGATCCTTCCGGCCAGGCTTGTCCAGTCACTTCCGTCGTGTAGCTCGCGCTTCAGCTCGACGCCTGCCGCACCTAGCGGGGCTGGGCCGCTCTCCAGAGGTCTTAGTTCGTCCCAGGGCACCAGCCACTCGGGGGACTCGCCGCCATCCAGCTCGTGCAGGATATCACGGATGGTTGTGCAGAGCCGATGGCTGTCGAAGGAATGCAGGGCTTGCAGTAGCCGCAGCTCGGCGCCGGCAAGGTGGAGCAGCGACAGTCCCACATCTTCCGGCCCGGCAACTTGGGCCTTGCGGCTCAGGACGCTCTCGTGCAGAAGCAGACGATCAAGAAGGTGATTCTGCCAGGCATCCCCGACCAGCGGTTGGGGGTACAGTTCGGCCTCGGCGGCCAAGAGGACGAAAAGCCGCGTATAGGACGATGCTATCTCTTCCAGATCAGGGGTGTTGGATTCGCCCGCGCGCGCCATGGTGTCGAGCAGTCTCAGGAAGGTCTGCCCCGTTTCGTCGGCCAATACCCCGCCGAAAACTGCGAGGCGCTGTGACTGCCGGCTCACGCTTTGCAGCATGCGCCAATGCCTTTCGCTGATCTGCTGCTTGCTCATGTCTACCCCCTGCATCAGGCCGTGGATGGTTGTATCCCTTGTGCGTTATCGTGTTCGCTATCATAGCACGGTTAGCCCACGCTGCGTCTCTGCTAGCGGAGTGGCGGAACGGACAAAGTCGGCGCTTGATTTTCGCCGAACTTGCGGTATCCTGTAGCTGCGTACGAATAGGCCGATATGGATGCTCACGGGTGGGCGTCGCCGTGCCGGAGGGGACATTTCGGGTTGGGTAGCGCCCCGAGTGACATCGACTCTTCTGAAGGTGAGGTGTGTTCGCATGATCGTCACAATCGCCAGGCAATTGGGGAGTGGTGGGGGCACGATTGGGCAGGCCGTCGCCGAACGGCTAGCCATGGCTTATGTCGACCGTGAGATCATCCAGCGAGCGGCGGAGATGGCGGAGGTTTCGGAAGACGTCTTCCACGAGGTGGACGAGCGTCACCCGTCCTTCTTGGAGCGCGTCCTGAGTTTGGTCGTCGGCTACCAGAGCCCCGTGGCGCCGGAGTATCTGCCGCCGGACGCCATCATCTTGCCCCAACCGGCGCACGACAGCTACCATCAGCTGGTTGAGGAAGTGATTAAGCAGGTTGCGGTGCGGGGGGACGCGGTGATCGTAGGCCGAGCCGGCCAGGCGATCCTGCACAGTTGGCAGCCCGCTCTCCACGTTTACGTGTACGCGCCCCTGCAGATCAGGGTGCAGCGGGTCGCCGAGCGAGAGGGCATCGACGCGGAGGCGGCGACGAAGAAAGTGCACGAGAGCGATCGGAACCGCGCCGGGTACCTGCGTACCTATTACAAGGTGGCCTGGCACAACCCGGAACTGTACGATCTGATCATCAACACCGGCCGACTGAGTTTCGAGCAGGCGACAGGGTTGATAGTCGCGGCCGCGAACGCACAGCGAGAAAGGAAGCAGGTGGGATAATCCGTCTGCCGAAAATGGGCACACAAGGCAAGCCTTTGTCAGCCCATTGACAAGGTTAGTGTACTGATGCTATATTGCCGTACAGCTCGCCATAGAGGCGGTGCCGTTTGCTGGAGCAAGCAACTGGACGAGGGGGGAAGTGGATTTGGATGTGAGGGATGGGCTGGGCCTGGCGGATATCGCCGCCAAGGTTGACTTCAGCACCGAGCAGGTGGCGCGGATGTGCGGCGTTTCCCGGCGTCAGCTCGCGTACTGGGCCCATAAAGGCATTATCCCCTCTGAAGAGGGGTATCTGCTGGCTGCCGTGGAGAAAGTGCTGCTGATTCGTAAGGAGCTCGACAAGGGCAGTACACTGAGGCAGGCGGTGCAACGGGTGGAAGAGCGGATTGCCGAGCGGGCGCGGGTCGAGGCTTCGCTTGGCGATCTTTCGATTGGAGAGGTGGACAA
>JAJZQK010000652.1 GCA_021847625.1 Chloroflexota bacterium | reverse complement strand
CCATCCTTGGGCACAGCCCCCGCGGGAACGTGAACGTGGATGGCGTGATTCTCGAAGAACCCCGCCGGAATCCCCAGCTCGACGGCCCGTGACCGCACGTAGCTGAGCGCCGCCCGCGTCGATTCGCGCATGACCTCGCCCAATTGGCCGGTCAGCGTCAGGTCCGGCTTGCCCTCCATCGCCGTCACCTCGACGGAGATGAGGTCACCGCCGTACTGTGTCCAAGCCACGCCCGTGGCCACGCCGACCTCGTCGTGCTCCTCCGCCGCGCCAAACGAGAAACGGGCCGGGCCGAGATAGCCGGCGATGTCGCCCTGACGGACCGTCTTCGCTTTGACCGACCCGTCGGCCACTTGCCGCGCCACCTTGCGACAGACGGACGCAATCTCGCGTTCGAGGTTGCGAACGCCCGCCTCTTTTGTGTAATAGCGAACGATCGTGCGGATCGCCCCGTCCGTGAGACGTAGTTGATTCCCCGCCAAGCCATGCTGTTCGAGCTGCCTTGGCACCAGGTACCCGCGAGCGATGCGGACCTTCTCGTCTTCCGTATAGCCTGGGATCGTGATGATCTCCATGCGGTCACGCAGGGCCGGCGGAATCGTGTCGAGGATGTTCGCCGTGGTGATGAAGATTACCTTGGAAAGGTCGAACGGCACCTCGAGGTAGTGGTCGCTGAAGGTATGGTTCTGCTCGGGGTCCAGGACCTCCAGCAGAGCCGCCGAGGGATCGCCTCGGAAGTCAGCGCCCACCTTGTCGATCTCGTCCAGCATGAACACCGGGTTGCGAGAGCCCGCGTTGCGGATGCCCTGGATAACCCGCCCGGGCAGCGCGCCCACGTAGGTGCGCCGATGCCCGCGAATCTCCGCCTCGTCACGAACGCCGCCGAGCGACATTCGCACGAACTTGCGACCCAGCGACCTCGCGATGGAACGGCCCAGGCTGGTCTTGCCCACGCCAGGAGGGCCGACAAAGCAGAGGATCGGGCTGCGCATCTTCTCCCCGGCCAGTTTGCGCACGGCCATGAATTCAAGGATGCGCTCCTTCACCCGGCGGAGGCCGTAGTGATCCTCGTCGAGGACACGCGCCGCCTCACGCAGGTCGAGGTTGTCCTCGGTGGCAGTGGACCAGGGCAGGGCCAGCAGCCAATCCACGTAGTTGCGGATAACCGCCGTCTCGGGTGAGGCGGACGGCACCTGGGCCAGGCGGTCGACCTCCCGCAGGGTCCTCTCCTTGACCTCGTCCGGCATGCCTGCCTGCCCGACCTTCTCGCGCAGCTCGTTGACGATGGCCGTCTCCGAGTCGCCCTCGCCCAGCTCCTTCTGGATGGCCTTCATCTGCTCGCGCAGATAGTAATCGCGCTGGGACTTCTCGACACCCTTCTGCACCTCGGACTGGATGCGGGAGCCGATTTCGAGCAGTTCCACCTGCTTGCCAAGCCACAGAGCCGTGCGACGCAGGCGCTCGACGGGATCGAACGTCTCCAGAAGCTCCTGGCGCTGTTCGGTCGTGAGGTCGGGGGAAAACGCGATGGCATCGGCCAAGCGTCCCGCGTCGTTTATGTTGCGGGCGGCTTGAATCGCCTCTTGAGGCAGCGACTTGCCGAGCGTGACGTAGGCCTCGAACTGAGTGAGGACGGTACGCATTAGCGCCTCGACCTCAATCGTCTCCTCGACCTCCTCCACAACTCGCTCGACGCTGGCGACCAAATAGGGCTCCTCCTGAAGGAAGGCGACGACCCTAGCGCGTGACGTGCCGTGAAGCACGGCCTGTAGATCCCCCTCCGGCATCCGCCAGGTCTGCCCAATCTCGGCCACGGTGCCGACGCCGTGAAGCGCCTCGGCTTTGACCTCCTCCCCCTGGGACGTCCTCTCCGCCACCAGCAGCACCTCTCGCCGCCCACCAACCGCCGCCTCCAGAGCCTTCAGCGACTGGGGACGCCCGATGCGCAGGGGCACGGCCATGTTGGGGAAGACCACCGTATCACGAAGAGGAATAACCGGCAACACGTTCATCTCCTCGCCAAGATCCGCCGACGCCGCGTCCTGCAGATCCGACGAGCGATTATTACTATTATGGTTCAGTTCATCGCTGTCGTTTGTCACACTAATCGGGTCCATCATCATTCCTTTTCCAGCGGAGCTGTCCTCTTCCCAAAACCAAGTCGGGGAGCGCACAGCTCGTGGATAGAGATCAACCGACAGATCATATATAGCATCTTGAGTGTGTCGCTGTCAAGGTCTCTGGGTAAAGCAGACTAAATCGCCTTGACAGTTCGTCGGCCTAGTGATATATGTGGAAGTAGTGATCAAGGACCACCAATATGCAGAGGGACGTCCGTCACCTGAATGATTCAGCGTAGCAGTTGCCACGGGGGTCACGCAGGCTCTGCTAGCGCTCCTGTCATCCCCGCGAAAGCGGGGATCCAGTCAGCTGATGTTCTCTCTCAGTGGCCGGTCTATCGTCATCCCCGCGAAAGCGGGGATCCAGTATTGCAGGGCCTTGCCGCCGTGGTAGAGGCTCGTCATCCCCGCGCAAGCGGGGATCCAGTCCCTGGTTCGGCCGTGCACCGGATGGATTCCCGCTTCCGCGGGAATGACGCCGCCGGGCGGCTACCAGCGATGGACGAAAATGGTCTCATCGGCCGCCCGTCCGCTATTTGTAGGGGCGAACGGCCGTCCGCCCCTACGATTGGTTGGCATACCATTCGTCCCTTTCTCGGAGGAAGGACGGCAAAGCGGCAGATAGGCTCTTCCACCAGATGGTCTGGCAGCAAGCAAGGATGAGACCAGACTACTCAGCAGAACGGTGACGGTCTGGGAGGCCAAGACGCAGAGCAGACACGGAGGTGCGGCAAGTTGTGAGCCTCAGGCATTGGGACCCATTCGCGGAACTGATGTCCGTGCGCAGGCTAATGGACGACCTCTGCGCGGACGGTGGGCTGCCTCCCGCGAGGCAGATACC
>JAJZQK010000651.1 GCA_021847625.1 Chloroflexota bacterium | reverse complement strand
CATGGGGCGGCGCAACCCCGGGCGCGACACAACCAGGCGCCCGAGGTTGGCCAGACCCGTACTCACCAGCGCATAATAGATTCCTTCTCCCAGCGCGGGGTCTCCAGCTCCGGCGGGGTCAGGACTTGCTCTCCGGTGGGCAGCTTCTCGGCGTCGAGCTTCCATGTATAGCGCGCGGGCACTTGCACCATGCAATCAGCACGGTTGCCCTCGGGCTCGAGCGGGGCTCGGAAGTAGGGATGAAGGCCGAAGCCCATCGGCAAGCGGCCCTCCCCCGTATTCTGCACGGCGGCGTCACAGCGCAAGGTATTGGAGGCCAGGACGTAGGTGACGGACAACACGAACGGAAAGGGGTACTGGCGGAGCACGTCCGAGTGCTCGGTGGTACGGAGGCTACAGCGCAGAAGGGCGCCGTCATCCCCTGCCCGGGCTTCTTCCACCCGCCATGGCAAATCCCGAACAAGCCCGTGCAGGTGGTGCCCATCCGGGGTGTTTACATCCAGACGGTACTCGTGGCCCTCGAAGGAGTAGCAGGCGTTGCGCACGCGGTTGGGGAATGGGAAGAGGATCGGATTGCCCCAGCGAGAGGCTCGCTCTATCGACTCTCCAGCGGGAGCGCCCATCATCACCTCCAGCGGGCTGCCTTCGTCGGGGCTGACGACGAAGCTCATCAGGTTGTTGCCAAGGCTGGGAATGATCGTTGCCGAAGACCCCGCAAGGTGGTCTTTCAGCACGTAGGCATCCTCGTTGAATACCGGATCCTTCTCCGGGGAGACGGCATAGCGACTGCCAACGCTCATTGTGGACCTCCCGACAATCTCTTTGGCCTCATCGAACAAACGCTCAGTCTCAAGCATACCAAATGGTGGAGCATTACCGCGAGTTTCTGGCCGCAGTGATCCTCCGCGCCCACCTGCCGCGGATACCGGACGACGTCCTTCGGGTTCGGTTCGTCGAAACCTTGACCCATCTGGCCGCCGTCGACGGGCCGCCCTCTGCGGACGACTACTGGCGATTGAACATCCGAGCGCAACGGCCGCCTTAACACGAGCCGGGGCGGCCTATATTGTGGAGGGGTCGTCGAAGGCGGGTTCACCCGAGGGGATGCGACTGGGCCAAGCACGTTGACGGTCGCCTAGACACATGGTACGCTGTAGCCGGCGAACAGATACTCGTTTGGTTCTGTTGCGCCAATGTTGCGTTGATCCGCCGGTTGGGCGGCCGCGGAGAGGAAGCAAGGACGATCCGCGCGATGCATGACGGCGAGTATGACGACGAGGGAGAGTAAGGCGAATGGATCCTAGGCGCATCTATACATTCCAGATGCCGGCACGGGTGGTGTTCGGCGCCGAGGCCTCGAAGATGGTCGGCGACGAGTTTCGGGGTTTAGGGGCGAGCAAGGTTCTCGTCGTGACCGACCAAGGAATTCGCAAGGCCGGGTTACTGGACGGCATATTGGAGTCCCTCCGCAAGGCGGAAATGCAGTGGGCCGTCTACGACGGCGTGCAGGCCAACCCGACGGTTTCCTGTGTGGAAGAGGCGGCGGCGCTCTATCGGAAGGAGAGCTGCGACGGTATCTTGGGATTAGGCGGCGGCAGTTCGATGGATACCGCGAAGGCGGCCGGTGTACTGATCACCAACCCCGGCAGGATCACCGACTACGAGGGGCGGGGTAAGGTCAAGAACCAGCTGCCCCCGTTCATCGCCATCCCCACCACCTGCGGCACGGGGGCTGAAGTGACCTTCAACGCCGTCATCACCGACCCCGCCCGCTCCTTCAAGTTCACCGTGAATTCGCCGCTAGGCGTGCCGAAGGTTGCCGTCATTGACCCCCTGCTGCTGGTGAACCTGCCGGGGCCGATCGTCGCCTCGACCGGCATGGACGCCCTCACGCACGCGGTCGAGTCGTACACGAACTTGAACGTGCAGCCCGTCTCTGATGCTCTGAACATCCACGCCATCAAGCTGATCGGCCAGCACTTGCGCCCGGCCGTCGCCAATGGGAACCTTGATTCCATCGCCAACATGGTGCTGGCGAGCGCCATCACCGGCATGGGCTTCACGAACACTGCCTTGACCATCGTGCACGCCATGTCTCACCCGCTTGGCGCCCGTGCCGGCCTGGCCCACGGCGTCGCCAATGCCCTGCTGCTGCCGTATGTCATGGAGTGGAACCTCATCGGCGCCAGCCAGCGCTTCGCCGACATCGCCCGCGCGCTGGGCGAGGATACCGCCGGCCTAACCGAAATGGAGGCGGCAGAGCTGTCAGTAGAGGCCGTACGTCGCCTGTCGATCGACGTTGGGATTCCCCAGACCCTGCGCGAGGTCGGCATCACGCCGGATATGATCCCCGCCTTGGCGGACGACTCCATGCTGAGCGCCAACGTGCCCGTGAACCCGCGACGGGTGAGGCGCGAGGATATCGTCGCCGTATTCGAACGGGCTCTGGGCTAGGCCCCGGTCCTTCCCCGTTCGGCCTCCAGAAAGCGTGTGGCCTGAGACGAAAGCCTCAGGCCACACGGCATGTTGGGGTCTTCTTCCTCTAGCCCCAGGGTCCGACCGGCTTGGCGGCGATGTCTGTAATCGCGTCGATCAGCACCGGTCGGTTCGCCCTAAGCGCCCGCTCCAAAGCCCCCGCCACGTCTGCGGGCTTCTCCACCCGGATGCCCAGGCAGCCCATCGACTCGGCGACCGAGACGAAGTCCACGTTGCGGAACATCCACATACTGCGCGCGTGCTCTCGCTGGGACTCGGCGTAGTTTGTCTGCCATCCCCGCTCCGTCTGGCTCAGTGCGCCGTTGTTGTTCACGACGGTGATGGTGTTAATGCCGGCCCTCGCGGCCGTCTCCAGTTCCGAGAGGTGGTAGTAGAGGCCGCCGTCGCCGGTGAAGCAGATGACCGGTCTGTCGGGCAGGGCGCACTTGACGCCCATGGCGCCGGGGAAGGCCCAGCCGAGTGTACC
>JAJZQK010000650.1 GCA_021847625.1 Chloroflexota bacterium | reverse complement strand
GACCGCAGCTGAACAGCCACACCGGTCGGTCGACCAGGACGGCGCGGTTTCGCCGGACGAACTCCGCGGCCTCCTTCAGCCAGTGCCCGAAGTAGACGGCGCTCCCGATCACGAAGGCCTCGTACCCGGCCAGATCGCCGGCGGACTTCACCGACCGCACCTCCACTCCATGTCCAGCCGACCGCAGCTCCTCCGCGATGCGCTCGGCGATCTCCCGGGTGGCCCCGTACTTACTGGCATACGCGACGAGTACCAACATGGCCCTGTTTCCCCCCTTCTCAAGTCACCGCTTCCCGACCGGTCGGTGCCCCGAGGTCCAACCACTGTCGGCGATACAACGATCCCGGACGCGGGCCCACCAGACACTCGGCAGAACCGTTCGTCTTCGCTCGCGGCCCTAGATGAATGCTCCCGCGAACGCGATCGCGCTCACGAGGATGATGGGGCTAGTGGACACGCCGATGGCGCCTTCCGCGGCCTGCCGCCGGGCCTGTCCATCGTGGAAGACCGCAAAGCCCATGCCGACCACAGCGCCGGCCGCGCAGCCAGCGGACGCCACCGTTCTGGAGCCGGGGAATCTGCCTTCAGCTTCACTCACCCCACCGCTACAGGGGTCCACAAGGGCGTCTGCGTACCATCCGCGCGAACATCGTTGTAGCCCGCCGCAAGGCTGCACGGCCTCTTGGTTCTATGGCAGCGAGGTAGGCTCACGCCGGGACGCTGTTCCACGCTCGCTCGGCTCGCGCCTTGATGCCCAACAACTCCTTCCGCATCATGACGAAGTCACCGGGTTCGAAAACCGGATAGTAAAGGAGGGCGAACAGGCTCAAGGGGAATCTTGCCCACAGCCGCATTATCAGTCGGGTGCTTCTGCCTTCCGGTGACGCCAGAACCAGGGCGCTGCTGATCTGGGCGCGAGGATGATCGATCTGCAGCACCAGAGCCCGCTCCGGATCGATCACCGCCACTCTGAACCCTTCTCCAGGGCCCGTCGGCACCAGCTCTCCCACCTGGAGGTGCTGCAGCTCGGGGACGATTCTGTCGGCGCTGGGAATGCGGTCGTTGTCGATCCAGTCGTAGCTGTAGAACCCGGCCCTTCTGTAGCCCATCTGGACGAGCCAGGGCCAGACCGCGGACAGCGGCGCGTCGATGGTGATGGCCCTGGTGGCCTTCAGGAAGGGGCTCCGGACCAGGTAGTCGCCAGAGAGCTCCCGGCGCGCTTCCTCGAGGGTCGCCCCCCAGCGCAGATGCCAGGGGCGGATCAGCAGAAGGTACGCCACCGCACCCAGAGCCGAGAAGATCGCCAGGACCGTGGAAGGACGTTTCTAGGGTAGGCCCCATTTATGTCTTTCATCCCACTCCTCCGGCTTCGGCAGCCCGGGCCGGCGTCGCAGGCCGCGGCACACCCTGCTCCCCGCGCCGGCCCTCCACCTTCGCGTGTTGCCCGACAACGGCACGGACGGAACAGCCTCCGTTCTCCGGCTGGCCTGAATGATAGCATCCATGACTGGGTCGGGCAGGCACACGTCGAATTGGTGGACTCTCACGGGTATCCCCTGTGGCACTCGCCAGGGCTCGCTCGAAGCCGGTGACGGCGTCCAGTAGCCCCACAGCTTCATAAGCGCGATTCCGCTGCACATCTCGAACAGGAACTACTACTCCTGCCTGCGCCAGACGGTTCACTGCCGCATTGGTCTGTGGCACGCTACGCTGTATGAGTCTAGCCGCGGTGGCGACAGTGATTACGGGCGCGGCGGGCAGAGCCTTGAGGAGAAGCTCGGCGGCAGAATCGGCGCGAACCCGCCCAAGCCTCTTTCGCCAGTCTTCCTCCAGGTCATCTATCTGCCTGCCGAACCCTTCTGCGTCCACGGCTGAGCGTTTGGCGGCAAAGGCAAACAGCCTCAGCCAGGCAGCGACGCCTTCTATGGCCTCCTTGCTCGTAGGCTCTCCCACGTAGCTCGCAGCCCGAAGCCCGGCGACGTACTCCTTCGAGTGAGTAGAGAGGATCAGGCTGATCGGTGGCACAAAGCGAGGAGCGAGCCCCCTGCGGTGAAGAATGACGTGGATGAGGGCGCGACCAACTCGTCCGTTTCCATCGCCGAATGGATGTATCGTCTCGAACTGTTGGTGCACCATGGCTGCTCGAAGCAGCGTCGGGTGCTCGTCGCGGTTCATGTAGGTTACCAGGTCGTCGAGCAAGGCCGGGATATCTTCGGGGGGTGGGGGCACGAAATCGGCGGTGCAGGGGTTGCTGGCATATCCCCCGATCCAGTTCTGGGTCGTGCGTATCACGCCCCCGAGGTCAGGACGTTCAGTGCGACTCATGAGCACCCGGTGGGTATCCAGGATGTCCCGGACAGTTAGCTGTGGCCGCTCCGCCAGCACCTCGACAGCGAATTGCATGGCCTCTATGTTTCCGAGGACGGCCTCTGCGGTGATGTCCCGCGCAGGTTGCCCGAGGGCGTGGGCAGCCTCGGCTCGAACCAGGCGTCGTGCGCTCACCTCCAGACCCTCGATCTTGGAGGACGCTACAGCCTCTGCCCGCAAGAAGAGTCGGGCGACACTCTCTAGACTGGCGACGTTTGGATTGCGCAGGTTGAGATCCAGTATCGACTGCTCGGCAGTCTGAAGGTCCTCGGTGACGTCGGGCGGCAGCAGAATGGGCCTGTCCACCAGCGGGTCAGGGACATATGCCTCATAACGGCATGGACGCGAGAGTCTCCTTTGATTGCCGAGACTGGGGTCTCCGGGCCACACTCCTGGAACAAAGCGCGACAACCCTTAATACCTCCCGACGCTAGTTAGGGTTATTATACCATAGCCTGACAAGCCTAAATAACGCAGCTCGCATCTTAGGGTTATGCCGCTAAAGAGACCGAGCCAGACTGCTTCGGTACAGTCTGGCTCACGAGCGGTCATCCGATTGTCACAAGCGAGGCGTTCTCTGAACAGGGCCGTAGCCA
>JAJZQK010000649.1 GCA_021847625.1 Chloroflexota bacterium | reverse complement strand
GATCACCTTCGATCCGCGGGTGATCTCCTACCGCGACATCCTGGAGGTCTTCTTCTCCATCCACGACCCGACGACGCTCAACCGGCAGGGCCCGGACGTCGGCACGCAGTACCGCTCGGTTGTCTTCTACCACAGCCCCGAGCAGAAGGCCACGGCCGAGCAGATGATCGCCGAGTACACTAAGGACAAGGCTTGGGACCGCCCCATCGTGACGGAGGTCCGGCCGTTCACGGCCTTCTATCGGGCCGAGGAGTACCACCAGGAATACTTCGCGCGCAACCCCAACCAGGGCTACTGCCGGATGGTGGTAGCGCCGAAGGTGAGCAAGGCCCGCAAACAGTTCAAGCTCAGGCTCAGGTAGGCCGTCCCGACCACCGATGTGCCGGCCACCTGCGGATGCTTGGCCGTAGGAGCTACCGGCGACCGCAGGAAGTCCCGCAAGGCGGGACGGTCGCCCTCTTGGTGCGAAGGTAAGGATCGTCGTATCCGGGAAGAGCCGCCGTACGGTGGTTCCCTCTCCCTTTCAGGGAGAGGGTTAGGGTGAGGGTCGTCCTCTAGGCGAACGGGCGGTCGCCCGGGGCTGAACCCCCGGGCTAAGGCAACAAAGCCCTCCCGCGGGAGGGCTCCCCGCCCCGACCCCTGCCCTTCCTAGACAGGCGTCGTCTGCCAATCCTGGCCCGTCCCCAGCCCGCCTTGGCGGGCTTCGTTGGCTGAGCCCGGCGCCTTCAGGCCCGGGCGGCGGTCGTTCCTCAACCGTACCCCGACCGTCAGACAGGGCTAGTGACCGCGAGGGCCCTGGAGGCGGGCCGTCGCCAGGCGGTTTTCAACGGCCGTTGGTGGCCGCCAGGTTCCGGTCATTCCCGCGGAAGCGGGAATCCATCCGGTGCCTTGCCATACGAAAGAGTGGATCCCCGCTTGCGCGGGGATGACGAGATCACCAGCTGCCAGCTGATAGCCTTACATGTTGGCAACTTGCTGCTTGCCAGGCCGGATCGATTGCGCTTCCGCTGCCTTACCGACTGGCGTCTGCGCGGCAATCTGCCGGCGCTGCCACCAGCCGTAGGCCACGAGCACGGCGAGCATCGACACGTAACCAAAGGCGATGCCGACCCCCGTCGGCGCCTCGAACGTCGCCGTCGGCAGGAAGTCGTTCCAGCCGTGGAAGAGGCCCAGGAACGGCAGCAGGATGCCCTCCGCCTAGCGGATGACGACGTTCCATTCGCGCACGCGGACCTCCGGCCAAAGCCCGGCCCGGTAGTACGGGTCGTTGTCGATGAGAGCCCATACCTCGGGCATGCTCCCCGTCTGGTAGATGATCAGCGCCCCGTCCGGCGGGTCGACCCAGGCCCCGCCCAGCAGGACCTTGCCTTCATCGCGCAGCCGGCGCATGCGCGCCAGGTGCTCCTCGCGGAACGCCTGCCGCCGCTCGACGTAATCCGGACAGGTGCCGACAATGGCTGCAAACATCTTCATCTTCCCTTACCCCCAGTGGAGGCAGTGTAGCACAACGGATGCTGACCGGGTAGCCCGGGATTGGTCCCTTGTCGGGTCCGGGGGGCCGACGGGGCCGATGGTGAGTGGGGATGGCGGCCGTCGCCATAGGAGGGTGTTGCGTGGGATACCTGGGTAGGGCATAATCAAACCAACGCAAGGACGCTGGCGCTCGCGTGGCCGCTCCTTGCCCCTGGGCTCGCGTCCGCCGGGGCCAGCGTGTATAATGAAGCATAAGGCGCGCCGCTGGGGCGGGGCGTCTTGCTTGTGGTCCGCGCCCGGCCGCCTGGCGGCGCTTGGCCGGCCCGCCCATACCCGTTCTCGGCTCGGCGCCCGCGGCCGGCGCCAGCCGCAAGTTGAGGAACCATGGACCTACGTAACGTAGCGATTATCGCCCACGTCGACCACGGCAAAACGACCCTGGTGGATGGGCTGCTGAAGCAATCGAATACCTTCCGCGAGAACGAGGCGGCGATGTCGCAGACGCTCCTCCTGGACTCCAACGACCAGGAGCGCGAGCGTGGCATCACCATCCTCGCCAAGAATACGGCCATTCACTACAAGGGCACGAAGATCAACATCATCGATACTCCCGGCCACGCCGACTTCAGCGGCGAGGTGGAGCGCACGCTCAACATGGCCGACGGCGCCCTCCTCATCATCGACGCCCAGGAGGGCCCGATGCCGCAGACCAAGTTCGTGCTGAAGAAGGCGCTGGAGCTGGGTCTGAAGGTCATCGTCGTCATCAATAAGATCGACAAGCGCGATGCCCGCCTCGACGCTGCTTTCGAGGAAACCGGCGACCTCTTTCTAGACTTGGCCACGCACGAATCTCAACTCGACTTCCCGACCTACTACGCGATCAGCCGGGAAGGCAAGGCCTGGGAAGAGATACCGGAGGATGTCGCGGCACCCGCCGACCTTACGCCCCTCTTCAAGGGCATTCTGAAGCATGTGCCGCCCCCGGAAACCCCGGAGGGCCCCTTCCAGATGCTCGTGGCGGCGCTGGACTGGGACCCCTACCAGGGGCGCTACGCCATCGGCCGCATCAGGCGGGGAACGCTGAAGGCGGGGCAGACCGTCGTCCTGCTGGCCGACGACGGTACGGTGGAGACGGCCCGGGCCGAGAAGGTCTACGTGAGCCACGGTCTAAAGCGGCTGGAGGTGGCGGAGGCGCAGGCCGGCGACGTCGTCGCCATCACCGGCATCCGCAATGCCGGCATCGGCCAGACCCTGGCCGACCCGGCCTGCCCGGAGGCGCTGCCCACCATTGCCATCGGCGAGCCGACCTTGAAGATCGCCGTGTCGCCGAACATCTCTCCCTTCGCCGGGCGTGATGGTCAGTTCCTCACCGGCCGCCAGATTCTCGATCGAATCAAGCAGGAGCTGGAGACGAACGTCTCCCTGCGCCTGGAGATCGGCGAGGGCGGGGAGTTCATCCTCTCCGGGCGGGGCGAGCTGCACCTCTCGGTC
>JAJZQK010000648.1 GCA_021847625.1 Chloroflexota bacterium | reverse complement strand
CACCGAGGTGCTGGCCGAACGCATCTGGGAGGCGGCCGCCAGGGCCGGCAAGAAGACGATCATCGTCAACTACCCCACCAGCTACAAGGCCAACGTGGGCGAGGACGGCTTCGTCGTGGCCGGCTACGGGCTGAACGTCAACGACTGGCGCTATGGCATGGACAAGCGCACCAACCAGCTGAACAACCTCAGCCACGACCTCATGCTCACCACCACGCCCTATCCCTTCGCCACCGACGTGGAACTGAAGAAAGCCCAGGGCTGGGAGGGCGTGGAGCACTCGCCCAGGGCGCTCGAGGCCACGGTCACACTCAACGCCCGGCGCTCGCTGCACCAGGTGGAGCCCTGGACGTGGCACCTGCTGGTCGACGCCAGCGAGGGCAAGGGCTACGACACGCTGCTGGTCGCCAAGGCCAAACGCAAGCAGAGCATCTTCGCGCGGGTCAAGCCGGGCGAATGGACGGCCAACATCAAGGACGTCTTCCAGACCGAGGCGGGGCCCAAGAAGGCCGCCTTCCGCATGAAGCTGCTCGAGCTTACGCCGGACGGCGAGATCATGCGCCTCTACGTGCCGGGCATCTGCTCTCTGCAGGACTGGGCCGCGCCCAACTCGGTAGAGTCGGAGATCGAGAGCGAGAATGGCCTGCCGACGATGCGCGGCGCCTGGGATTCGTTCCTGATGGAGTGGATCGACGCCCCTACGCTGGTGGAAGTGACCAACCTGATGCACAACTTCCTGGCCGACGCGGGCAGCTATCTCCTCAAGAACAAGCCTTGGGACCTGTACTTCATGCACATCCACACCCCCGACTGGATGCACCACACCTTCTCGGTCGACCTGGACCCCAGGACGGCTCAGCATCCCGAACAGATACCGCAGTTCGAGTGGCTCGAGCAGCAGCTGTACAAGGGCGTGGACTATGCCGTCGGGCGCATCCTAGAGTGCGCCGACGACAAGACGCTGGTGGTCGTGATCTCCGACCACGGCGCCAAGCCCAAGGGCCACGACTTCAACGTCAACCAGATACTGGAGACGACCGGCTTGTTGGTCTACGAGCCCTCGGCAGAAGCCCCCACCGGCTCCCAGGCCTGGTACCTACCCACCAACAGCAAGAGCGCGCGCAAGATCGACTGGAGCAAGACCGTGGCCTATGGCCAGCGGCGGGTACACGTCTACGTCAACACCAGGGGGCGCGATCCGCAGGGCATCGTGGCGCCGGGTGAGGAGTACGAGAACGTCCGCGAGCGGATCATCAAGGTGTTCTACGAGTACAACGATCCGGAAACGGGGCTGAAGCCGATCGCCCTGGCCCTGAGGAACGAGGACGCGCGCATCATCGGCAACTGGGGACCCCGGTCGGGCGACGTCATTTACGCCATCAACCCCACCTACGGCCGCGAGCACGGCGAGCAGCTGCCGACCACGACCTGGGGCGTGGGTGACATCCACGGTCTGTTCATTTTGAAAGGCCCGGGGGTGAAGCAGGGGGCAACTATCGAGCGCACCGTGTACCTGGCGGACGTAACGCCGACCATCTGCCACCTGGCCGAGCTGCCGGTGCCGGCGCAGTGCGAGGGCTCGGTCCTCTACCAGGCGCTGGAGGATCCCGACGCCCAGGTGAAGGAGCTGCAGGCCCTACGCCGCAACGTCGAGCGCCTGAAGAGGATGGTGGAAAGGCCACCCATGTGCTAGAGGGCTGCAAGCCCGCGTGCTGCCCGGCGACGGCGCAAATGGCCGACGTTACCGAATCGCCCTCTCGTCGCTGGAACTGCGGCTGTCCGCCGTCGGCCAGAAGCGAACGGCCGGCAGCGGCGAAAGCTAACCCACACTATCCACTACTCCCCCGCACTCCCCTAGACTTCGCTTTGACATCTCGCTCGGCTGGGTATAGGGTAATGACAGTTTCAACAGTAGAAACTAAACGTTCAGGAGGTACACCGTTATGTCTAGCGTGCCTGAGACTACCCTCACTCTCTATCAAGTCGGAGGCGATGCGGGCGTTGACAGCGTTCTACTCGATCCTTCGCCAGAAGTCGAAGCCGTGCAGAACGGCGAGCGGCTGAGCAGGGGCCGGGCGGCCGACCTATTGGGCATTCGCCGCGACGAGCTAGACGAACTGGCCGAGGCTGGCCTGATCGTCGTGCGCCAGGACGTTGACGGCAAGCCGTACGTCACCGCCGCCGCGTTCCGCAAGTTCCTCAAGGGCCTGGAGCCGATTCAGTTCATTGAGGCCCCCACCGACGAAGGGGCCGAAGACGACGATGATGAAGAGGAAGAGGCCGTGCCCGCGCCAAAGGCCAAGGCAGTAACCAAGCCTGCCCCTGCTGCGCCAGCCGCAGAGGATGAAGCAGCAGAGGATGACATCGAAGCTGAGGCCGACCAGGTAAGCATTTTGGGCTCTGCGGCGGCGGTGGCTGCCTTCTTCAAGAAGCTTTTCGGCGGCGAGCAGGCCGAAGAAGAGCTCGAGCCCGAGCCCGTCAAGCAGACTAAGGCCAACCCGCTATTCGGCCTTGGCAAGTCTCGCAAGTCTCGCCGATCCGGCCGGTAGAGGGGGCAGCTACCTGCCAAGAGCGCTGTGTCCATTGTCGTATGCCCCTTGCCCCTGCGGTTCCATTCTCCTAGCCGGCCGCAGGGGCAGGGGGATCACTCAGGTTGTGGAGGAGCAAATGGACCCCGTAGGCTCGCTCTCAGATTGGCTGGAAGAGGATTCCGACACTGACTTCGATGATACGGGCAGGTCCCCGCTACACGGACCCTACCCCCACGAGCCAGCGCTGAAGGCCGCTCCCTGTCCTCATCGTACCTAGCGCCAACCCTCCCCCCATGCCACCGTGCCAGCTCCTGTTGTCGGCCCTCTTTGCGCGTAGTGTAGTTATGGTTACTAAACAGAATGGCAGAATTGTTAAATAACTATGACCACGGCGGGGCATAGTGGTATACTTCTGTTTGACCATGAGAGCGATGCCCAATAG
>JAJZQK010000647.1 GCA_021847625.1 Chloroflexota bacterium | reverse complement strand
TGATGTTGATCCTCCTGGCGACCTACGTCGTGGGCCTCGTCGCTCGCACGGCCCAGTCCTATCTAATGGGCTGGGTATCCCAGCGAAGCCTGGCCGGCCTTCGCACATCTATCTTCCGGGCCCTGCAGGGTCAGTCCTTGAAGTTCTTCGACAAGCACGAGACCGGCGACCTCATGTCCCGGCTCGTCAACGACGTCGAGGTGATCAACACGCTGCTCGGCCAGGGCCTGACGCAGACCATCGGCAGCGTCTTCGGCCTGTTCGGCGTCGTCATCGCCATGCTCGTGCTCGACCTGCGGCTGGCGCTAGCGAGCTTCGTCGTCCTACCGCTGATGTTCGTGGCGACGAGGTTCTTCTCCGATTGGGCGCGGCGGGCCTTCCGCGAGACGAGACAGACCATCGGCGACGTTTCCGCCAACCTGCAGGAGGACATCGCGGGTGTCAGGGTGGCTCAGGCTTTCAACCGCACGAGCCTCAACCGGCAGCGGTTCGCCCAGCGCAACGCCGCGAACCGCGACGCCAACATTGGCGCCAACGCCGTCACTTCCGCCTTCTGGCCGGCAATGGACGTGCTGAGCACGATCTCTATCGCCATTGTCGCCGGCTTTGGCGGGTATCTAGCAATCAACGGCCAGGCGACCGTCGGCGTAGTCGTCGCCTTCCTGGGATACGTCCAGCAGTTCACCTTCCCGATCCAACAGGTCGGCCAGATGTACACTCAGGCCCAGTCGGCCCTGGCCGCCGCCGAGCGCATCTTCGAGTTGCTCGACACGCCCGTCGACCTGAACGACGCCGCCGAAGCGAAAACGTTGAGACCGATCGAGGGCAACGTCACGTTCGAGGATGTTTCCTTCGCCTACGACCCCGGCCACCCCGTGCTCGACAAGGTGAGTTTCACCGCCAGGCCTGGCCAGACGGTAGCCCTGGTAGGCGCCACCGGTGCCGGCAAGACGACGATAGCAAACCTTATCGCTCGCTTCTACGACGTGTCTGCCGGACGCGTGCTGGTGGACGGCACGGACATCCGGACCGCGACGACGGCGTCGCTGCGCCGGCAGATGGGCATCGTGCCGCAGAATAGCTATCTCTTCTCCGGTACGATCGGGGATAACATCCGCTACGGCAGGCTAGAGGCAGCTGACGAGGAGGTCGAAGCCGCGGCGAGAGCCGTCAACGCGCACGCCTTCATCAGCCAGATGCCGCAGAGCTACGACACGCCAGTGGGTGAACGCGGCGGAAATCTAAGCCAGGGGCAGCGCCAGCTGATCGCCTTCGCGCGCGCCATTCTGGCCGACCCCCGCATCCTGATTCTGGACGAAGCCACCTCCAGCGTGGACACGCGCACGGAGGTCCTCATCCAGCAGGCCCTGGCGAAGCTGCTGCAGAACCGCACGAGCTTCGTCATCGCCCACCGGCTAAGCACGGTGCGCAACGCCGACCTCGTGCTGGTGGTGGAAGCGGGACGGATCGTCGAACGCGGCACCCATCGCGACCTGCTGGCGCGCGGCGGCACCTACGCAGACCTCTACAGGCGGCAGTTCCGGGACAGGCCGGAGGAGACGCAGGCCACCAAGAGCGCGGAGGACGCCGCGAGGGCCGAGGCCTTCGTCCGCGAATAGACCCCAAAAGGGCGAGGAAGTCAGACCTTCCTCGCCCTTCCTTGTTCCGGTCGCTCCGCCAGGAAGCGGTTCACCTCGTCCAGGGTAGGCAACCCGGTGCGGCCGCCGAGCCTGGTCGCCTTGAGCGCTGCCACGGCCGACGAGAAGCGCATCGCCTCGTGGACGTTCAGCCCCAGCGTCACCGCCCGGGCGTAGGCGCCGTGGAAGGAGTCGCCGCAGCCGGTCGTATCGACCACCTTCACCGGAAAGGCCGGGCAGTGGTAGACCTCGCCCGCGTGCCAGTACCAGACCCCCTGCGCCCCTACCGTGATGGCGGGCGTGGAGGGGCCCATCTCGGCCAGGCGCTGCAGCGCCAGCGGGAAGTCCGGCCCGCCGGCGACGGCGATGCCGGTCTCCTCGGGGAGGATCAGCGCGTCCACGAGCGGCACCAGCTCGGCCACCGGTCCCGTCACCGAGAAGAAGTCGGCCACGACGACGGCCCCCGACCCCCGGACTTCCTTGGCGGCGCGGATGCTCGTGCGCAGCAGCCAGTGATCCACAAGCAGGCTCTTCACCCCGCGCAGCCGCGCGAAGTCGAAGTCCCACTCGACGTCCGCCAATGGCGGCAAGGGGGAGTGGCTGCGCCCCATGGAGAAGTAGATCGTTCGCTCGCCCGTCTGCGAATCGACCTCGATGTAGCTGCTCGGCGTGCGCCGGTCCGCTTCGAATTTGACCTCGCTCACCCCTAAGCCGTAGCCGGCCAGCTCGTCGCTGACCATACGTCCGTGATGGTCATCCCCGAGGACTGCCCAGATGTCCACGTTCGCCCCCAGGCGGGCGGCGGCGACCGCCGCCGTCGCCGCTAGGCCGCCTCCTTGCACGAACGGCGCCTGGCACTCTTCCCAGCCATCCGCCGTGCGCGTGACAATCAACAAGTGGTCAATGCAGGCCACGCCGATGTCGACGATATCGCTGGCCATTGCCCCCTCCTTAGCCGTGCTTGCCATGCTATAGCAGCAGCTTAGCACGGCCCCACCCTGACCGCAAGCAGCAACAACCAGCGTTCGCGCGTCCTTCTAATGGCAGGTACGTTATGTCTGGTCGCTGCATCAGCAGCCGGTTCATGGTTGGCCGTAGGGGCAACCGGCGACCGAAGGAAGTCCCGCAACGCGGGACGGTCGCCCTCTTGCCCGGTGAGCATGGTTCCATCGACTCGGCGAACGATCATTACGGGCGAACGCTGTTCGCCCCCGGATAACAGGTGGGCGACCGTGATCATAAACACGAACCCCAAAGACCCGTGCTACTATCCTGCCTCCGGCCGGCATGCTGGCTGGCTATGCTCGCCTTGAGGAGGTGTCGATTGTCCGATCACCCTA
>JAJZQK010000646.1 GCA_021847625.1 Chloroflexota bacterium | reverse complement strand
GATCTGAGAAAGTGGAACGCACCATGCCGAACGCACGACCTGGCTTTCATCCGGATAGCTGTTCGTAACCACGATATCGGCATCGCCCACGACGCGCGTGCTATACACCTCGCGAGCCACGGCGCTGGCCGCCCGGTGGGCGGCAACGAAATCCCCCGCGAAGAGCCCCACGATCTCCCGCCGACCATTGAGCACGGCATCCACCTTGAATTGCAGGTCAGCCAGGCGGGCCGCCTCCTCGATGTCCAGACGGAAGATGTTGCCGTCGACCCTTCCCACCCCCATTTTCTGGCCTGCTGGGCCGCGTGGGATCTTCGTATGGTGCCAGTGCACAGTGTCAATGCCGGCGATGCCCGGCAGGATTATCTTGCCTCCGCCACCGAAGCCAGCGGATCCATGGGGAATCAAACTACCTATGCCTATTCGTAGGTCACAGGAAACGTACTCACGGTTGATGTATAGAGGCGTGCCACGGCTGGTGTTGCCGATATGAACGAGGTTCTCATAGCAGTTGTGGTTGTAGACCGGGTACTTGGACACTATGTCCGCCCCAAGTTTGGCCACCAGCTCTTGGTAGACAAGAGGTCGGTGCATGCCCGGCGCACAGAGAAACCGAATATGATCGTCGTCGACACCCCCTAGGTACCCCTTCAAGTCAATCGCCCCTCTGAGGCTCCATCAGGTACGGCTTTCGTCATGCGATTGGCATCCATGTGTGCACCAAAGAACTGCGACGGCCAGCAGTGATCTGGCCACATGGGAGGCCTGGCCGCATGTGAGGCGGCCTTGGCAGGTCTACTGTCATTGGCACCACGAACGGTCACTGCTAACAGCGCCGAGTCGATGACACGTGGTGAACAAGCGGCGGTGACCCGTGCCCCATCGGTGTTGATGGGGTTCGTCAGTCCGGCAGAGCCGAGGTGAGGTCTGTGCAGGCTATAGGCTTTCGCGGCTTGAACGAAGCGTGCCGCCAGTCCGACCTCCAAGAGACATGTCGGAATGGTTGGTAGGCAGAAGGTCCACCAGTCAGGATCTAGCAGACTTCGTGCTCTGCTAGTCCCCACCGGATCCACTTGTGGCGCCCCAACGGGCTCCAACTCCGGGCGGCCGGATGCCAAGTTAACGGTACCATCTACCATGGCGGCCTCTCTGGGTGTGGTATGAACCCTTGCTTCGCGATTCCGAGCCCTCGGAGCGGGCGATACGCTCGCCCTCTCTCTGGAGGCAATCAGAACGCTTGCCGCTGCAAGCACTGTGCATTCAGCATACTAGGTACCGAATGCGCCCATGCTACTACATAGCCCTCGCCTTGTCAACAGTCCACGGTCAGGAATGGCTGGCAAACACCCGGGGCCATTCCCTTGAGAGCGCATCTAAGCGCGCCTAGCGGGCCAGCCACAGTAATGGCTCTTCGATGTACTGCTTGATGGATTGCAGGAATCGGGCGGCTGGCGCGCCATCGACGACGCGGTGGTCAAAAGTTAGACTTAGCGTTACCGTGTGCCGTGGCACAATGCGCTCGCCCGAATCGTCAACTACTGGTCGCAGGGCAACCCTGCCCACGCCAAGAATTGCACACTCCGGCAAGTTCAGGATAGGCGTGAATGCTCGAATGTCAAACGGACCGAGGTTCGTAATGGTGAAGGTGCTGCCCCTCAGGTCCTCCACCGCGATCGTCCCCGAGGTCGCCTGCTCAATCAGCCGAGACGACTCCTCGGCAATAGCCCAGATGCCCTTCGCCTGTGCACGCCGGATCACGGGCACGACTAGCCCACGCGGGGTGTCTACCGCCAACCCAACGTGGACATCCTCATGAAGAACGAGGTGATCCCCGTCTAGCGACGCGTTGAGATGCGGGTGCTCCACGAGAGCACATGCCACAACGCGGATTAGTAGATCGGTGTACCTGGGCGGATTAAGACTATTCCTCGCCCGCGCAATAGGCACCAGACGGTTGCGCAGTTCAACGAGATTGGTGGCATCCGCATCCAAGACAAGAGTGACCGCCGCCGTTGCCCGCGCGGCATCGGCCATCCGGTCGCGAGTCACCCGTCGTGCTGCCGAGAGAGGCTCTGTTCGTAGCGCCGACGACCGAGATGAGGGTATGCTGCCGTCAAACGCGGGTTCCTCCATTCCAGTTGGCGGAATACCTACAGTCCGCTCCCTAATGACGGCCTCGACGTCCTCCCGGGTGATGCGCCTGCCAACTGCGCGGTCTTTCAGGTCAGATAGGCCGATGCCAGCCTGCTCGGCAAGGCGACGGGCCAACGGACTGATCCGCATATCCTCAATCTTGCGCTCGCCGTGTCTGCATGCGGCTCGGACATCCCGCTCGATGACCCGTCCCGTGCGGCCACTCCCCGCAAGCTCGGTCCAATTCACGCCCAGTTCTGCGGCAAGCCGGCGGGCGCGTGGGCTGGCGGCAGGACTGACCCTCGAGGGCACGGGTCCCACTGCCACTTGTTCCGGGACAGCAGAAGCCTGGTTGTCGACCTCCGGTCGAGTGGCTGCCGATACTGGCATCGCCTCTCCCGGCTTCAGCAGATAGCCCAGTACCGTGCCGACTGGGACCTGCTGACCAGCCGTTGGCGCGTCTGGTGGTATACGGAGTATCCCACTCTCTAGGGCATCCACCTCGCTCACCGCCTTATCGCTCTCGACTGTGAAGAGCATCTCGCCCGCGTTTACTGCCTCGCCATCCCTCTTCAGCCATTCCACCAGGCTTCCCATTTCCATACCCCCGCCCAGTTTCGGCATCACTACCTCATATGGCATCTACTCCTCCTGCCCAGCGATCTAGTCTGCAAATCAGCAAGCAGACCTCGTCCTACTCAGCGAGCAAATCCTGGATTGCATGTGCGATAGACCCCGGGCTGGGCACCACGGCGGCCTCGAGTGGCGGGCTGTACGGTGCAGGGACCTGGAAGCCGTTGAGCCGCCTGATCGGGACATCCAGATCGTCGAACCCGCGGTCGGCCA
>JAJZQK010000018.1 GCA_021847625.1 Chloroflexota bacterium | reverse complement strand
CTATCTCGTTCTCGAAGTACTCGGCTATCTCGGTGATCACGGTCGTGTCCATCCCGTCCGTTGAGCCCCTGAGCGACGCGTACTCGAGCACCATCGCCTCCAGGGGCACGTTGCCGGTGCGCTCGCCAATGCCGAGGAGCGAGCAGTTTACCGCCGAGGCGCCGTAGAGCCAGGCGGTCGAAGCGTTGACGACGCCCTTGTAGAAGTCGTTATGGCCGTGCCACTCCAGCAGCTCGGATGGCACGTCCGAGTAAGTCTGCAGCCCATAGATGATGCCGGGGACGCTGCGGGGCAGGGCCACGCCGGTGTAAGGCACGCCGTAGCCCATGGTGTCGCAGGCGCGGATCTTCACCGGAATACCCGAATCGCGCGCCATGTCCATCAGCTCGTTGGCAAAAGGCACGACGAAGCCGTAGAAATCAGCCCGGGTGATGTCCTCGAAGTGACACCTGGGTCGCAGCCCCGCCTCAATGGCGTCGGCGACCACTGACAGGTAGTGGTTCATCGCCTGCCCGCGGGTCATGTTGAGCTTCTTGAAGATGTGGTAGTCGGAGCAGCTGACGAGGATGCCCGTCTCCTTGATCCCGATGTCCTTCACGAGCTGAAAATCGCCCTTGGTGGCGCGGATCCAGGTCGTGATCTCCGGGAACTCGCAGCCCAGGTCCATACAGCGCAAGAGCGCTTCGCGGTCCTTGTCGCTATAGACGAAGAACTCCGTCTGCCTGATCAGCCCCCTCTCGCCCCCCAGCCGGTGGAGCATGTCGTAGAGGTCCACTATCTGCTGGACGGTGTAGGGGGCACGCGACTGCTGTCCGTCGCGGAAGGTAGTGTCGGTGATCCAGATCTCCGCCGGCGTGTTCATGGGCACGCGGCGGTGGTTGAACGGCACCCGCGGCACCTCGTCGTACGGGTAGAGGTCCCTATACAGGTTGGGCTCGACCACATCCTGCAAGGAGAACTTGTAGGGATCCTGCTCAAGGACGTTCCGCCTCTTGTTCAGTTCGATCACGACGACCACCTCCACGGCCTTCTTGGATGCGTGTATACAATGATACCCGTATGGAATTGTAGCAGGTTGCCGCCGAATGTCAAGGCCTTTGCCCACCGATTGGGGGCAGATTTCGACTCTTGTTGGTTTTCTCTTGCTGGCGGTAGCCTAGCAGTCCGGCATAGCCGTTGCCGCTGGGATGCTCGTTAACGCTCTACAGCGGACCCTGGAGGCTTGTTCAGCGCACGAAGATGCAGCGCGAGAGCGTCAGCTCTTGACTGTAAGTGGAGCTCTGGGTCTGGACACCACGGCTATTGGTGGCAAGGAAGTAGAACTGCAGCCAGGCGTTGGTGTAGGAGTCGTGGCCGGGAACGTCGGTCTCGGCCTTCAGCAGGCGCGACCACTCGTCGCCGGCCGCCGTCATCGCCAGCGAGGACCAGCCGGTCGTGCCGCCGCCAGCCTTGTCGGCCAACCGGAAGTAGAGCCTGACCGACGAGACGCCCGTCGGGTCGGTGGCGCCAACCGTGACCGTCACCTGCTTGGCGCCACAGCCGTCGTCACCGTAATACAACTTGTCGGCGGAGAGCGTCGGCTCGCTCAGGGGCGGGAAACTGGAATATATAGTGAGGGGAAAGGCACGGTGGGCGGGGCCCGGAAAGGCGATTACGGTTCGTCAACAGCAGCCGGCCTCAGGGCCTGCTATTTGTTTATTTGGCGTAATCATCGACCTCCCGCTCCGCCCGCCGCTTCCACCCTGGTTTTGTGTTTATCTTGGGTAAACGGCTCTTTACCTGTTGACTGCTGGTAAACGGTTCTGTATAATGGACCCAAGGGAACGGTGCTCGGGTTGGCGGGGAGGCACTCTGTGAACGAGGGGACAGGCGGCAAAGGCGGGTCGGAGTTTGCCCAGTTACTGAAGGCGTTGCGGGAGGCCAGCGGCCTCTCCCAGCGCGCTCTGGCCAGGGCAGCGCAGATCAACCCCGCCATCATCAGCCGCATGGAAGGCGGCGAGCGCGGTCCCTCGGGCCCGGCGCAGGTCTTCGCGATCGCCCGGGCCCTTTCCCTCGGTCAACAGGATACCGATGCCCTCCTGGCCAGCGCCGGCTTCTGGCCGGGCGTCTACCTCCAGGTAGGCCCGGACGACCCGACCCTCCTCGCCGTCGCCCGCACCCTGGCCACGGAGTTCCGCGACGAGGCCGCCAAGGCTCGCTTTCGCCAGCTCGTCGCTTTGCTCGCCGAGCAGTGGCAGACGCTCCCCCGCCGTGACGAGGGCAGTAGGCGTGAGGGGTAGGCCGGCAGTACCGACGGCTGACCGTCGGCCCACCGGCATTCGCTTCGGCAACCATGTTTTCGGCGCAGGCGCGCCCGTCGGTCGCTCAGGCAAGGTCTGCCGACCCGTTCTTTGCGCGCAGAGGCGCCTCAGCGTCGCGGCTTACCCGCATTCTCGCTCCCCCTCGCCGGGAGGGGACAAGGTACGTTGGCGGGGGCTACCGGCACCCCCACCCCAGAACGAGGGCCAACCTTGAGTCGAGGGTCTCGCAGCCGTCAAGAGTTCAGCTTCGACGCTCGCTATGGCCGCCTCATCCGCAAGGCGGGCATAGGCACGATTCCCTTTGCCCTCTTCCATTACCAGGCCGAGCTGGACCTCACCCCCCAAGAGGTCTGGCTCGTCGGTTACGTCCTCTCCCACCGCTGGACCAGCGAGCTGCCGTTCCCCGCCCTGCGCGAGATGGCCCGCCGCTCCGGCGTCACCACCAAGACCCTCGAGAAGTACAAGAAAGGCCTGGAAGGCAAGGGCTACCTGGAGGTGGTCCGCCGCACCCGTCCCGACGGCGGCAACACCTCCATTGGCTGGGACTTCTCGCCCCTCTTCGAGCTTATCGATCGTCTGATCACCCGCGACATCGAACAGTGGGTGCAGCGCAACCCCCAGTTCCTGGAAGAAGAGCTCCCCAGCCTTGGGGATAACACGGGGGATTACGCTGTTGATAACTCACCCCCCGTGGTACGTGGGTATCACGGCCCCGGCGTAGTTGGGTCACCCGGGGCCAGGGGACAAGGGTATTACGGGGCCGGCGAAGACGGGGAATACGCCCCGTCTACCCAGGGTAACACACTAATCGAAGAAGATACCTTTGAACAGGAAAACGCCGAAATAGGCACACCTGGAGCAGGCAAAGCAGGTCAGAGGAAGATTCGGACGACTACTTCCTCGAGCTCGAAGCGCCCGCGCTCGGCCGGCTCATCCTTCGTTCCCGAGAGCCCACCGGAGACCAGACTGGAGCGCCTGCCCCCGTCGATCTCTCCCTTGATCGACAAGGTGGTCGTCGACTACTCCACGCGGCTGCACGATGCACCGAAGAGCTTCCGCTCCAACTGCACGCGCGCCCGCCGCCTGTGGGACGACTCGGGCCTGCCGACCGACGACTTCGTGGGCCTGCTGCACCGTGCCTACGAGACGACCGAGGAGAACGCGCACCGCATCCGTAAGTCGGCCCGCGACGGCCCCTACGGCGCCCGCAACAAGATGCCGTACTTCTTCTCCGTCCTCGCCGGCTTGGTCGAGAAGGTCCGGCGCGGCGAGGACGACGGCAGCGGCCTGCCGCCGTAGGTGAGACTCGGTGTGTCACGACATAGTGAGAATTGGCACCACGGAGGGCGCAGAGAGGGCCTACGAGAATCTCCGCGCTCTCGGCGGTGAGAAGTCTTCCAGACGGGTCACGCCGGCCCCTACGCTTGTGACTCCTCGTGCTGCTGGCGTAGGAGGAGGGTGAGCTGTCCGGGGTGGCCGCTGCCGATGGCCTGGCCGTCGACGATGGTGAGGGGGAGGACGCCGCCGACGCTGTTCGTGAGGAAGGCCTCCTCGGCGTCCTCCAGATCGGCCGGTCGTAGCCAGGTTTCCTCCCAGACCAGGCCCAGGGCCGCGCTCAATTCCCGCACCGCCTCGCGGGTGATGCCGGGGAGAACGCCGCAGGCGAGGGCGGGGGTGAGTATCCGGCCACCCCTGACGATGTGAAGGTTAGCCGCGCTGGCGCAGGCAAGGTAGCCGGCCGTGTTGAGAAGAATGGCTTCGTCGGCCCCATGGCGGCGGGCCTCGAGCAGGGCGAGGACGTTGTCCAGGTAGTTGCAGGTCTTCAGGCGTGAGGTCGGTGAGGTTTCGTTGCGACGGATCGCGCTGGTGTGGGCGCGGACGCCCCGTGCAATCCGTTCAGCCGGCAGCGCTCGGAAGGGGCTGGTCTGGACGACGACGGTCGCGGAGTCGCCCTGAGGCAAGAGGCCGCGCTCGCGGGGGACGCCGCGGCTGACGGTGACGCGGACGACGGCCTCGCGCAAGCCGTTTGCCGCGAGGAGCTCGGCGACGGCCTCGGCCAGGCGCTCGTCCGACCAGGCCAGCGGCAGATGCAGAGCCTCCAGGGCGCCGCGCAGACGTGCCAGGTGCGCCTGCCAGCGAAAGGGCTTGCCCCGCGCTACCCTGATCGTCTCGAAGGCGCCGTCACCCAACGTGAAGCCGCGGTCGAGAGCGGAAAGGTGCCGGCCGGAAGCCGCCTGCAGGTCGCCGTCAACGCTAACGTAAGTAGTAGTCATCTCAGCCTCCATTCTTCTACCCCCTGCGGCAGCGGTCGGAGTCGGATACACCACAGAGGCCGCGGAGGACATCGAGAGTGTCTGGATTCCTTAGGTGTTCTCCGTGGAAACCACGGTGAAAAGCGGTCCGCCGTGGAAGTCTCGTTCGTTACGGCTCCTGTCCCAGCGCGAGCAGCAGGGCGCGCGCCTTATCTAGGGTTTCCTGGTATTCCGCTGCCGGGTCGGAGTCGGCGAGGATGGCGCCGCCTACCTGGAAGTAGGCCTGGTGGCCTTTGACGAGCGCCGTCCTGATGACGATGCTGGTATCCATGTCGCCGGCGAAGCTCAGGAAGCCGATTGATCCACAGTAGACGCTGCGCTGGGTCGGCTCCAGCTCGTCGATTATCTCCATGCTCCGGATCTTCGGGCAGCCTGTGACCGACCCTCCGGGGAAGCAGGCTCGCAGCAGGTCCGCCGCGTCCAGCCCGGGCCGCAGTTCGCCGGTAACCGTGGAGACCAAATGGTGAACGGTGCTGTAACTCTCGACCCGGAACAGGTCGGGCACCTGCACCGAGCCGACCCGGCAGACCCGGCCGATGTCGTTGCGCAGGAGGTCGACGATCATGACATTCTCCGCGCGGTCCTTGACGCTGTGGACGAGGTCGGCCACCAGTTGCTCGTCCCGCTCGGGGGTCGTGCCGCGGGGCCGCGTGCCCTTGATAGGCCTCGTCTCTACTCGCCGGCCCTCTAGTCGCAGGAAGAGTTCGGGCGAGGCGCTGACGACGGTGACTTCAGGGAAAGCGAGGTAGGCGCCGTAGGACACGGGGCTGATCTCGCGCAGGCGCCGGTAGAATCGCAGGGGCGGTTCGTCGGTCCGGACCGAGAAGCGCTGCGAGAGGCACACCTGGTAGATGTCGCCCTTGGCGATGTATTCCTTGGCCGCGGCCACGGCCCGCAGGTAGTCGTCGCGGGTGAAGTTGCAGACCAGCTCGGCCGCTGAGGTTCGCTCTTGCTGGTCCGTTGCGAGCGGTCTGCCGAGCTCCCTCTCCCTTCCAGGGAGGTGGTTGGGGTGAGGGCACGTATCCTCTCCGGCGGCTTTGCCCCTCACCCTTGCCCTCTCCCCGGGGGGGCGATGGGACGAGAGATCGCCCGGCGGCAGGGGGCGAGCCCCTGCCCTACAGGCGGTCTCGGGGGAAGCGGCAATCTTCTGGCACAGGCGTCGGAGGAGTTCTTCGGCTTCCCGTTCGTCGCCATCTAAAGGGTTGACGATCAGCCAGGTTTGTCCCTGGAGGTGGTCGTGGGCGATCGTCCAGGCGTAGAGGCCAACGCGCAGGTCGGGCAAGGTGAGGTCGTCCGTCGTCGTGCGTGGCAGAAGCTCGGTATGATGGCAGAGGTCGTAGGCGAAGTAGCCGACGGCCCCGCCTTGGAAGGGCGGCAGGCCGGGCACCGGCTCGGTGCGGTATTGGCGTAGGAGATTCTGGAGGACGGCAAAGGGGTCGCCTGCTGCTGTGTAGTCTAGCATTTGGCCTGATCGACGGCGGCGGTCGCAGACGGAGAGCGCACCGTTCTTGGCGGCGAGCGTGACAAAAGGGTCGGCCGCGAGGTAGGAGTAGCGACCCAGATGGGAGTGGTGGAGGCTGCTATCCAGCCAAACCGGCTGTGGCCAATCGGCAAACACGGCGAAGACGTCGGCCAAGGGCGCCGGGAGGGTGACCTGCTCGTAAAGGGATTGATAACGCATGCCGCAGCTCCGTTGCACCACGAAGCTGGGTACCCGGCTAAGGCACATTCTCCCCGGGCTGGACATGCCGTGGCAGAAATCGACGTCGCGGCCATTATAACACAGACGTCGGCCCTAGCGACGACCTGCGCCACTGGTTCGGCCACGATCCCGCCAAGTGGGAGGAGTTCCGGCGCCGCTACTTCGCCGAGCTTGACACCAAACCCGAGGCCGTGGCGCTGAGAGAGTATCTAGAGGCCAGGCTGGGCGAGTAACTCGCTGAAGCTAGTCTATCGGCCCCAGGTCGAGGTAGTCGCCCAGGCTTTCGCCTTGGGCGTTGCTCACTACCAGGCGCCGGCCGCTGTTCGGCTCGTAGACGACGACCGCCAGGTGCCGGCCGGCTGCCTCGCCCGCGCCTAGCCTCACCTCGCGCTCGTCCAACACCGCCTCACCCTCCCGCCAGGCCGACGTGGGGTACTGGCCTGCCACGGGCTCGCCGTCAGTTTGGCCCTCTAGCTTGCCGGCGGCATCCAACACCTGGACGGACACCACGTAACGTCCCCGCGTCGGCCCCAGCCCTTGCCAGTGCAGCCCCACCTGCAGGCGGTCGCCTGTTTGAGCCAGGTCGTAACCCGCCAGCAGCAGCGCGTCGCCGAAGCGGTAGCTTATCTCTTTCTGGGCCGCGGGCACTGGCCCCGCGCGCACCGGCAGCGGCCCCAGCTTCAAGGCCGGGCCGAGCGCCGTCCCGGCCGCGTCCAGCCACGGCAGCGGCTCCCTGTTGTAGCGTTCGTAGGCCCCGACGTCGAGCCAGAGGAGCCCCGGCCCCCAGTCGCCGACCGGCAGCTCGTGCTCGGTGAGCATGTACTCGCCCGACTGCCAGCCGAGGTACTGCCAGAGCTCCCAGTCGTGCTGGGCCACCACGTTTCCCTGGGTATCCAGCAGGTGGACGAAAAGGTTGTGCTCCGCCCACGTCTGCTTCGCCGGGTCCTCCGGTAGCCACCAGAGGAGCTCCAGCCGCGCCTGTCCCCCGGGCGCCACCTCCTCTCCCAGCCGGTAGCCCACCAGCGCCATCCCGTTGCCCAGCACCAGCTTCGGCCCCGTTTGTGCGAAGCCGGTCGGCACGCCCTCGCTGGCTGGCGGCAGATAGAAGAAGCGGAAGTAAGTGTAGCCGTCGGGCCCCTGCACCGCCCGCTCCGGTTGCTCCGCGAAGCCGAGCGCGCGCAGGCCGCCCACCAGCGGGCCGTCGTCGGCGGTGGCGCGGAAGGGCTTGTCGACGTAGGGCAGGGTTGCCGAGTCATCCGAGCACAGCACCGCCAGCACGCCGTGGGAGACATCCTTGGGCACGACCACCACCATCGGCGGGTCGACGTGGTGGAGGGTGAGCCCCGCGCCGGCCAGGTAATCCAGGGGGAGGCGATAGTTGTAGGAGTAGACGTAGACGGGCAGGCCCGGATGGGCGGCGACCTCCTCCTCGATGTTGTCGACGGCGGCTTGCATGTAGATATAGGGCACGCCGAAGGTGCCGCCGGGCCGCCGCTGCTGAAGGAGGGCGACGAAATCGGCCGAATAGACGGCCTGCGGCACGACGAGAAGCGCCGCCACCACCACGGCCGGCAGGGCGAGCCAATAGGGCGCTGCCCCCACGATACGCCGCGAGAGCAGCCGCACCGGGTAGCGCAGGCGCGAGATGGCGAGACCAATGAGGACGAACTGCAGCGGGTAGACGACGATGAAGTAGTGCGGGTGCAGGTACATGCCGTGGCGGGCGGAGACGGCGATGGGCGCCAGGAACCAGATGAGCAGCAGGGCGTAGGGGCGCCAATGGCCCTCGCCGAGGCCAGTCCCCGTCTGGCCCAGCCGGGGGCGGCGGCCGCGCAGCCCGCGCCAGATCTCCCAGAGACACACGGCCAGTCCCAGCGCCAGCAAGAGCGTCGCGGCGGCGTTCACCGGGCCGAGGTCGGGCAGCCCCAGCGCGCCGGCAAACTCGTAGCCCGCCCCCGCCGGGAAGTCCGCGGCCGAGGCGAGGGCAATTATCCGGCCCAGGGCCTGGAGGTCGACGCTCGATGCCTCGCCCGGCAGGCCACCCAGCTTACGCACGGCCTCGAAGCCGCTGTTCACCTGGTAGAGGAGGTAGGGCGAGGCGACGGCCAGCGCGGCGAGGAGCCCCAGGCCCAGCGGCTTGAGGCCCTGCTCCCGCCAGACCAGCAGCGCCGCCAGCGCCACGACCGGCGCGAACATCGCGGCCGAGGGGTGAATCAGCAGGAGCAAGCACTCCCCGACGCAGGCCAGCACGAAGCCGGACCGCCGCCGTTCCACCATGGCCAGGAACAGCCCCGCAAAAAGGAGAACCGTGAAGAGGGGCATCATGTCAGGCGTCCAGATCTTGCGGCCGTAGTGGACGGTCCAGGGGTTCACGGCGAAGAGGGCGGCGGCGGCCAGCGCGGCGGCGACGCCGAAGTATCGCCTGGCGAGCAGGTAGGTGCCGACGATGGCCAATACCTGAAGGAGGCCCACATAGCCGGCGATCGCCGGCACGCTGAGCCCCAGCGCCACCGGGAGGGAGAGGAGAAGGACCTCCACCGGGCCCAGGGCCATGCCCACGGAGGAGCCGATGCCCGCCAGGGGGAATTCGCCCTGGGCGACGAACCGCTGGGCGTGCTCGACCACCCACTGCTGGTCGAGGTCGAAGGGCGTGATGCCGAGGCCGGTCCAGCGTAAGGCCAGGGCGATGACGACGACCACGGCCAGCGCGGCGCCCTCCAGCGCCGCCGCTCGCCGTGCCGCCAGCGGCCGTGGCTTCTGTGCCCTCGCCGGCACGCTCTGCTGCTCCACCACTTCCCCTTTTGCCACCTCGTGCCTACGTGTATCCAGCTAACCTGAAGCCAAGGCGAGACATCTTTAGGGCCCGAACCCACTGCTGCACCACGCTTGCCCACAGATCGCCCGACAGTGGCCGCTTGGCCGTGGGGGCAACCGGCGACCGCAGGGAGTCCCGCAACGCGGGACGGTCGCCCTATCGGGCTCTGCTGCTGTCCGTGCCCTAGCGCTGGGATGGTGGTCTTACCGAGGCCCTTGTCATCCCCGCGGAAGCGGGGATCCATCCGGTATTCGGAGGGGCGAACGGCGTTCGCCCGGGCGGCTGGTCACGACCGCCCCCAGGACGACCCTCACCCTACCCCTCTCCCTGGAAGGGCGAGGGAACCCGCGCTCGGCCGCACGCTGCCTACCAGACGATGGGGCGGTCCTTGCCTTGGCACCAAAGGGCTATCCGCCTACGGCGGATAGCCCCTACGGATTACCAACGGCCATTGCTCGCTCTATCCGGTGTGCCCCGGCGCTTGGCAGCTCGCCGTTGGGATCCCCACGCCCTACCGGGCGGCGTGCCGCTCTCCCTACCCCGGGGGGTTTGCCGGGGCAGGGACCGACAACTGGGGCATTATAGCACAGCCGGGGAGCGGCTAGACGATCGGATTGGCCGTTTGCAGGCTGGATCGCCGATCTCGTAGTACTGCCTCTACGGCAAGGGCAGGCCGTGGTCGGTGTGGAGCTTGGCGCAGGCGGCGGCGACGGCCGGATCGTACAGCACGC
The DNA here is from genome assembly GCA_021847625.1 of Chloroflexota bacterium. The sequence continues at coordinate 6,716 of JAJZQK010000018.1, read as the reverse complement.
CGCTGTGGCCGGTTATCTCGGCGAGGGCCTGGTCTACGCCGAGGGCCGGGCGGTAGGGGCGGTGGGAGGCCATGGCCTCGACGACGTCGGCGACGGCGAGGAGCCGCGCCTCCGGGGCGATGTCCTCGCCCTGCAGCCCGTCTGGGTAGCCGGAGCCGTCGAGGCGCTCGTGGTGCTGGAGGGCCAACGTGGCAATGGGCCAGGGCAGGTCGACGGTCTTGAGGATGTCATAGCCCAGGCGGGGGTGGGCCCGGATCATATGGAGCTCGATCTCGGTCAGCTTGCCCGGCTTGCTGAGGATCTCGGCGGGGACGGCGATCTTACCGATATCGTGCACGATCGCCCCCAGGTAGAGGCCCTCGATCTCGGCCGCCGGCAGGCCGAGCTCCTGGGCGATGGCGCAGGCGAGGGCGGCCACCCGGCGTTGGTGCCCGGCCGTATAGGGGTCGCGCATCTCCAGCGTGAGGGCCATCGCCTCGATCGTCCCCCGCATGGCGCTCTGCAGGCGGATGAGGCCCTGGCGCAGCTCCTGCTCCACCTGGCGGTGCTCGGTGATGTCGCGGCCGACGACGATGGCCCGGACGCCGAGGTTGCCGGGAATGGGCTTGGCGATTACCTCCAGGTAGCGCCAGCCCCCGCCCCGTTGGCGGTAGTGCACCTCCGCCTGCCCCTCCTCGCCTGCCGCCAGGGCCCTTCGCAGGCGGTCGCCCGCCGCCGCGTCCGCGGGATGGATCAGGGCGAAAAAGCCGAAGCCAATCAACTCCTCCGCGACGTAGCCCGTGCTGGCCGTGAAGGCCTCGTTGATGTAGGCAAAGCGGTGGTCGCGGTCGAGAATGACGACGAGGTCCCGCGTGTGCTCGGCGATCAGCCTGTAGATCTGCATGCTCTCCATGAGGCTGGCTATGGCCCGCCCATCAGATTGCAGGGGCGGGCCTGTCCCCGCCTTGGGGATGGGAAGGTCGTCATGCCGGGGCATTCGCCAGCCCAGGGTGCTCCACGCGGGGTCGCCGTCGAGGCCCGTCCCACCATCCAGATAGCGGGAGAGGGTCTCCTCCGGCAGAGGTTCCTGCGAGGGTATCTCCGTCATGGTCCACCGTTTCCGTAGAGCCGCCGGCGCCAAAGAGGAGCGGCAAGACACCTGGCCGGGGCCAGCCCCCCGGCTCCTCGCTCTGTGCCGACGGTAGTGTTAGACAGCTAGCCGTAAGTAGTCGTATCCGGCCTTGCGCTGGCCGCGTCGCTTGCCCTGGGGGCGCGTCAGCCACCGGTGAAGCTTGCGCGAGAACTCTTCGAGCGTCTGGGCCCGGATGGTGGCGATAGCGCCCAACTCCTCGGCCGTCAGGTCGAAGCCTTGCACGGCCTTGGCCGGCGAGGCCAGCAAGGCTCGGCAGAAATCCCGATCGACGATGGCCGTGCCTACGACGGCCTGTATCTGCTCATACGACATCTTGTATTGTCCCTTTTACGTCAACTCGCAAGTGCGAGGAATAGCCGTCCTTCTCATCCCTCCCTGCACGAGCCAGAAGAGCCCCACTGCCAGCACGACATCCCCCACGCTGAAGGAGCGCTGCCAAAACGGTATGCCTGGGGTCGTGATAACGTCGGACAAGAACCAGAGCCGCGTCTGCTCGCGTTCGACGACGGCGTCCTTGGAACCGGCCACGTGCGTACCGGTCTCGGCAGCGGCCAGCGCGTGTTGGCCCTGCGCGGCCAGCGCCTCCGGGGCGATGGGCATGTAGCCTCCATTGGCGGCGATGACGAGGAAGTTCATCAGCACGCCAAGGCCGACGGCGAGCATACCCGGCAGCCGTCGGTTGGCGACGATCACCACGCCGAGGAGAAGGTAGGAGGCGATGAGCAGAAGGGCGCCGACCTCACGCGACCAGTGGGCCGCTACCCCCCAGACGACGAGCACCTGGAGGGCAAAGGCCACCCCCGCCAGCCAGACCAGCCGCCAAGGCTGAGCCGCCAGCCCGGTGAGGGAACCTCCGCGCAGGTAGCCGTAGACGGCCCCCAGGGCCATAGATATGGTCAGCACCCTCCCGCCTCCGCCGTCGCAGTTACCGTGTTCGTCCGCCTAGCCTCATTACAGAAGGAGCCAGGGCTCGGGGGCGCCGCTCGCCGCCGCCAACGCCGTCAAGGCCATCAGAATGTACGCGACCTTCCAGTATGCATTCTTGAACATCATCCCGACCTCCGTAAATTGCTGGTTGCCCTCGGGCAACTGCTTGTGATGCTATCTTACGGATGGGGACTCACAGGACTCTGACAAACGTCTTACAAAACGGGCATTTTGGGAAATTCGTCGCAAATTCGTGAAATTCGTCCACGTAGTGCCGCCACGGCGGTCGGCCCGGGATATCGGAGCTGTGGCTATCTGGTGCGAATAGGCAGATGTGCTGGCAGGCAGGCTGTACATCGTAGAGTTGCGGTGTGAAGTCAAGGGAGTGGAGGGGCTACCGGCGGTCGCCCTCTCTTGCCTGGCCGCTACCCGTGCCCTGTTCGCACGGTTGTCATCTTACTGCCGGCCTTGTCATCCCCGCGAAAGCGGGGATCCATTTCTCAGCAGGCGAGGAACCGGATGGATTCCCGCTTGCGCGGGAATGACCGGAACCGATGGCTACCGGCGACGGCTGAAGACTGCCTCGCGACGGCCCGCCTGCTTCCGTAGGGGCCGGACTCCGTGCATGGCCCCGGGGCGGGCAGAGGCCGTCCGCCCCTACGTATTGTAGGGGAGCGGCCATTTTCAGGGGGAACGACCGGAATCGGAGTGGGAGGCCGGAGCGACGAACAACGGGGCGGCATGGGGCAAGCCACTGCCCTACAGGTTGCATGGCGAGCGGGAGGCGAGACCGCCGCCGGTAGGCTGCCGGCGGCTAGGCGCCTTCGGGCGAGAGGGCTTCGCCGCGGACGATGCGGTCGTAGAGGGCCAGGGTGCGGGCCGACGGCCGCACGCCCAGCTCACGGTCCAGGAAGTCGACGTATTGCTGATAGCGGCGGGCCGCCCCGGCGAGGTCGCCGAGGAGGGCGTAGCCCCTGAGGACCTCCCGCTGCACGTCTTCGCGGTAGGCGTCGTGGCTGAGCAGCAGCTCGTAGAAGCTCAGCCCTTCGCGCAGTTGGCCCGCGCTCATCAGGGCGTGGGCGAGAGAGTCGAGGGCGCTGTAGTAGCGCTGTTCGATGCGCTTGCGCTTGTTTTCGGCCCACTCCGCGTAAACCTCCTCCAGGAAGCTGCCCTGGTAGAGGTCGACGGCCTTGCGCAGGGCCTTGCGCCTCTCGGGGCTGGCCTCTGGCAGAGTCTTCGCCCGCGCTAACTCGCCCTCGAACTCTGTCACGTCGTACCAGACGCCCGCCGCCGGATTGCAGCGGTAGCGGCCCTCGCGCTGGAGGATGATCTCGGGGAAGAGGGCGTGGCGCAGGCGATAGAGCGTCGTGTGGAAGGAGCTCTCCGCCTTCGCCGGGTCGTAGTCCGGCCAGAGGGCGCAGATTACGTTGTCGCGCCGCAGCCAGCCGGAGTTGCTGAGGAAGTAGTAAAGCATTTCCCGGGCCTTGTCCGTCTTCCACTGCGGGCGACCGACGACGGCGCCGTCGCAGACGACCTCCGTCTTGCCCAGCGCCCGCACGCGCACCGCCGGCACGGCCATCGGCGGCACGGGGCTAATGGGGGGCACGACGGTGAGGACGGGGGCGGCCTGCTGCTCCGCGTTCAGCCGCTGCACGATGGTGGCCAGCCGCTTCCCGCCGACGTTGTTCTCGACGGCCCACTGGAAGAGCCGGTGTAGCCGACGTCCCTCGACGACGATGAACTCGTCGTAACCCAGCTCGGCGGCCAGGCTGATCGCCGCCGTGAGGTGGCGCTTCACCTCCCGGGGCTTGTCGCTGATGAACTTCGCCTGGGCGAGGTGCAGGTGGGCCAGGGCTATCTCCCGCCGGGCGCCCGCCTTGCCGAGCAGGCGCTGCGCGTTCTTCAGGTAGCGGACGGCCCGCGTGTGTTCTTCCAGCTCGTTGTGCACGGCGGCCAGCGAGATTTCACAGAGGCCAATCTCGTAGGCGGAGCCCCGTTCCTCGGCCTGCAGGAGGGCCCTACGGATGGTCCGCTCGGCCCGCGCCTGGTCGCCGAGCAGGCGGTAGGCGTTGCCGATGGCGTTGAGCGTGTAGACGCTGAGGAAGGCGTCCAGCACGCGGTCGGCGATGCGCAGGGCGGCCTCGTACCGCTCCATGGCCTCGGCGTAGCGCCCGCAGTCGCGGTGGACGTCGGCGATGCTGGCCAGGGCGTAGGCCTCCGAGCGGAGGTGCCCCGCGGCCTGGGCCTTGGCCAAGGCTTCCTCGAACCTGGCCAGGGCTGTGTCGTACTCGCCCTGATAGTAATGGAGCATGCCCTCGCTGATCAGGGCCTGGCCGAGGTGAATGGGGCTCTCCGCCACCTCCCAGTGGCGAGCGGCCCGCTCGTAGCAGACGGCGGCCCTGGCCAGGTCGCCGGTCTTCGCCAGGGAGACCCCCAGGGAGTAGTTGATGTAGGCGGCGTCCTGGCGGTTGCCGTTGCACTCGGCCAGGCGGAGGGCACGCTCCATCTCTTGAATCGACTCGGCGAACTTGCCCTGCTGGCCGAAGCAATTCCCTAGCTGCTTGCGGGCATCCAGCACGAGCTGCTGGTCGTCCAGGTCGTCGGCCAGGTCGAGCGCCTCCTCGCAGGCCTCCGCCGCCTCGTCGTAGCGTCCGCTCGAGCGCAGGGCTGTGCTCTGCAGCACCAGGGCCCTGGCCATCCCGGCTCTGTCGTCGGCCTCGCGGAAGGCGGCCGTCACATCGCGCAACAAGTCGAGCGCCTCGTCGCTAGCGTTGCGATAGAGCATGCTCCAGGCGCGGTACATCTTGACGGTGGTCCGCTGGGCAAGGGGAGTGTCTTGCAGCGACTCCGTCCACTGGAGGACCGTGGCCCAGCTGCCGGCGTCGAGCAGGCGCTTGGCCTGCTCCTCGAGCGTGCGGGCAGCCTCTTCCGGAAGGCCGGCCCGGAGGTAGTAGTTGATTGCCTGGCTCCAGTCGCCGCGTTCGCCGGCCAGCACCGCCGCCCGCGCGTTCAGCTCCTGGCTGCGCCGGGGGTCGCCCTGGCGCAGGCGGGCCTGGAGGAAGTCGCGGAACAGGTTGTGGTAGCGGTACCAGTTGCCCTCCAAGCGGTTCAAGAACAGATTGGCCTCCTCCAAATAGAGGAGGGTAACGGCGGCGTCCGCGGCGCCGAAGAGCTGCTCGCAGAGCTCGGCGTTGACGTCCTCCAGCACGCTCGAGGCGAGGAGGAACTGCTGGATGTCGGGTGGCTGGCGGTCGAGCACCTCGGTAGCCAAGTACTCGAAGAGGGAGCTCCCCTCGTGCTTGCCGCCGATGAGGTCCTCGAAGAGCCCCTGCCAGAGGGCGTGGGTGGTGAGAATGATGGCGCTGATCCAGCCCTCCGATTCCTGGGCCAGCTCCTGGGCCTGCTTCTCCGGCAGGAGGATGTTGTGGTTCTTGCTCAGCAGATCCTTGATCTCCGCGGGCGTAAAGCGCAGGTCGGAGACGCCGAGGCCGGCCACCTGCTGGTGGGCGGCGAGCTTGGTGAGGGTGATCTTCGGCAGCGTGCGTCCGGAGATGACGAGGTGGCAGTTGTCCGGCAGGAAGTCCAGGAAGGTGTCGACGGCCTGGTTCACCACCGGTTGGTCGTCTAATAAATGATAGTCGTCGAGGACGAGGAGGAAGAAGTCGGGCACGGTGGCGTGCAGCTCGTTGACGAGCAGGCCGACGATCTCCGGGACCTCCTGGGCGAGGTTGCCGGCCGATTCCACGAGGGCGAGCGTGCGCTGGCCGAAGTCGGGAAAGCGACGGGCGATGGCGGCGATGAGGTAGCGGAAGAAGACCTTCGGGTCGCGGTCCTCTTCGCTCACCGTGTGCCAGCAGACCGGCGCCTCGACCTCCTGGGCGAAGTCGACGAGGAGGGTAGTCTTGCCGTAGCCGGCCGGTGCGCAGACGAGGAGCAGCCGCCGGTCGATGTGGCGGTGCAGGAAGTCGAGCAGGCGCGGCCGGCGCAGTGTGCCGGGCCGGCGCCGTGGCAAGAGCGTCTTCGTCACCAGAAGCGGCGACTCGGCTACAGAAGCCCGGTTCATCCTCGTGCTACCTCGTAAGCCCGTGCAAGTAATAGGTAACTGCTATTATACAACGTTTGGCGACGGGCCCGGTTCCCTGCCGCCTGCCAATGAGCACACCGCCGACATTGCGTCGCGCCACGAACGTATAGTACCAAGACGCTCCCCGTTTGTATAGGGGCAGCCTCAGGGAGCCCCATGTCGGCCGCAAGGCACGCCGGCGAGACGGGCGCTATCCCCACGGGGTAGGCTCTGGAGCAAGGGTGTTCCTTGCCTGTTAGCGGCCGCTAGGGCATGGGTCGAGACCGTGCCGGCGGATTACTCCTAGGGAATACTCGTCGCCGGGTGGGTTGTCGGCAATCGGCGAATCCCCGACGGGCACACGCCGCGCGCCCCGACGCTCATTACTTCTCGGCCGCGGTCCGCTCGCTGGCGGTAGGGGCGACGAAGTGAGGGTCTAGCGCGTAGTTGCCGTCGAGGAAGGCGTCGCGCAGGGTGGCGACGGAGGTGTCGGACGACATCGCCACGTCCATCTGGCGGGTGAACTGGAACATCCGCCCCATCATCTCCAGCGTGTCGCCGATCTGGTCGTGCTCGCGCTTTGTCAAGCGGGCA
>JAJZQK010000645.1 GCA_021847625.1 Chloroflexota bacterium | reverse complement strand
TCCCTTCCGTATTAGCCAAGGCAGCCAGCGTGGCCTGGCGCAGCTGAGTCGTCCCCGGGTCGGCTGGAACCCGATCGTAGAACAGGCCATGGTAGGCGGGAAACCAGAGCACCTGCCCGGGCGAAGCCGACCAAGCGGCAATCTGCTCGTACAGGCGTCGGGATTGCTGATAATCGGCTACCAGGACGAGCGTCGTTCGAGCAACGTCCGCCTGCAGACCGGCCAGGAGGAACGGCTTCGCCGCCTCCAGCACGCCAATCCGACTGTCAGCATCTGTGGACCAGTCCGCCAGCTTGCCGAGCAGTTCGCGGTAGGCGGGGAGGTCTTTTAGTAGTGGTAGAAGGCCGGAGAGAGCCAAGAAATCACTTTCCTTCCGAAAATTGGGCAACACAGAAGGGGACTAGCCGCCGCGACTAGCCCCCTGCGCCAGGTTCATCTGCTGTAGGAACGGTACGCACCAATTATACCAGCGCAGACGACACACCCGCCAACCACGCCCGCCGGCAGCGTTCACCCGTTGTAGCGGTTCATAGCCGCCGCAAGCCCGGAGGCCAGGGTCTCCTCGATCGCATCGGCCGCCCGCGAGACCGCCGCTGCCGCTACCTCCTCTTCGTCCTTGCTGAACCGTCCTAGCACGTAGTCGGCGGCGTCCTCCGGGCGGGGGCGCCCGACGCCGATCCGGAGGCGCGGGAACTCATTCGTGCCGATCTCGTCGACTATGGACTGCACCCCCCGGTGGCCAGCGCTGCTCCCGCGCGGGCGGAGGCGGATCTTGCCGAACGGGAGGTCGATATCGTCGCAGACCACCAGCAGGTCCTCGGGTCCAAGGCCGTGATAGCGCATCGCCCGGCTAACCGCCCTGCCGCTCAGGTTCATATACGTCTGCGGCTTGATCAGCAGCACCTTCTCGCCGGCCAGTACCCCCGTCGTCACCAGTGAATCGAAGGCCCGTCGGGAGAACTTGAGACCCAGGCGCCGGGCTATCTCGTCGAGGCAGCGGAAGCCCACGTTGTGGCGGCTGCACTCGTACTCCCGGCCCGGGTTGCCCAGTCCTACTATCAGGCGCAAGGTGACCCTACTTCCGCACGAGCCGCACGATTATCCCGAGGGCCAAGAAGGCGGCACCGCCCATAACGCCCAGGTACAGGGAAGAAACCAGTGAAGAGAAGTCAATCTCGAAGCCCAGCCAGGACCACCATTGGAAAATGTCGCCGAGGCTGAAGCCGTGGGCCGCCTTCGGCGTAGGTGTGGGGGAAGGCCGCGTCAGGGCGCCGGTGGCGGTCGGCTGCGGCCTGGGCGTCGACGTCGCGGTAGCCGTGGCCGTCGGCGAAACGGTCCCCGTGGCCGTCCGCGTTGCCGTGGGCACCTTGATCTCTACGAAATCGGCCTGGGTGACCCTGCCCGCCTGTACCTGCACCCCCTCGGCGGGCGTGCAGATCTGCCGATCGACGACGACGGTGTACGAGCCGGGCGGCATCTCCCCCGTGTCGTAGGAGCCGTTGCCGTCCGTGGCAGCGCTCCGTGAGAAGCCCTGCCCCGTCACCTTCACCACCTGGCCGTACAGCCCGCGCCGAGACGCGTCCACCACCCGACCTCGCAGCACGCCCGCGGTTGGCGTCCCGGTCCACGGTTCTATCGCCGGTCGCACCCCGTAGGGCACCAGGACGAGGCCCAGCACCGGCCGTGGGGTCGCCGTGGGCGGCACGGGCACGGGCGTGGGCGTCGGGGAAACCACCGCTGAAGGGGATGCTCCTGGAACCGGGCTCGCGGGGGTCGCCGTGTCTGCCGGTTGCGCCTGCTCCGGAGGGGCCGCAACAACGATGGGAGGACAGAGCGTGTAGGCGGCAGCTATTGTGGCGAACAAGCCAACGCTGAGTGCCGCGGCGACGCGTCTTGCCAACCGGCCAAGCGCCACCGCCCGACCCTCTCCATAACCGCTCCCTCTTCGCTCTTGGTTAATAGGCATTGGAATCCTTAAACACGACGAGCAGGCTCCTCAGCAGAATCTTGAAGTCTAGCCACAGGGTCCAGTTCTCGACATACCAGAGGTCGTAGGCCGTGCGCTCTTCGATCGACGTGTTGCCGCGCAAGCCGTTCACCTGCGCCCAGCCGGTGATCCCCGCCTTCTCGCGATGACGCTCGTGATAGCGAGGAATCGATTGGCTGAACTGCTCCACGAAGTGAGGACGCTCGGGGCGCGGGCCGACAAGGCTCATCTCGCCCAGGAGGACGTTGATCAGCTGCGGTAATTCGTCAAGCGAGGTGCGGCGCAGCAGCGTGCCCAGGCGCGTGCGCCGGGGGTCATCCTGCTGCGCCCATACCGGTCCCGTCTGCGCCTCCGCGTCCGGCTTCATCGTACGGAACTTGATGATAGGGAACGGTTTGCCGTCCAAGCCGACCCGCTCCTGAACGTAGAAGACGCCCGCCTTCGGGTCCGTGACCTTGATCAGCAAGGCGATCAGCAAGAGCGGCCCCGACAGCACGGTCAAACCCGCCGCGCTCACCGCGAAATCCATTATGCGCTTGAGCATCAAGCGATACCCCTTGAGGGCAATGTCCTTGACGGTCACCAGGGGCAGGCCGTTGAGCTCGTCGATGTTAACCTGGCCAGCGAGCAGCTGGAAGACGTCGGGGAACACCCGGATGTTCACATCCTGCGACCGGCACTGCTGAACCAGTCCGACCAGCTGTTCGTGCGGCAAGTCGGGCACGGCCACGATCACATGGTCGACGTAGTGGTGTTTCACGGCGGTGCCGACATCATCCATGTTGCCCAGCACCGGCAGACCCGAGAACTTCTCGATCCCGACCCCGTTGCTGCAGCGCAGAAAGCCGATCGGCAGATAGCCCAATTGCGGCGACTGGACGATCCGCTCGAAGACGAGGCGAGCGGTCTCATTCGTGCCGACGATCAGGGCACGCTCGGCACCAAAGCCGGCCCCCCGCAGACTCGCCCACAGCCCGAAATGGAGATAGCGACCAAGCG
>JAJZQK010000644.1 GCA_021847625.1 Chloroflexota bacterium | reverse complement strand
ACCAGCGCTCGTTCGTAGGTCTTGCAGGAAATGCGGGCTAGCTAAGCCTTGAGCAGCTTGAAAGCCTCTGGATCCAACTTCCTTATCCTCCTTTATGCGGCTGGTCTCCAGCCGACGGTCGAAACTTGATTCTATTTGTTCAGTCGCTTGGCCGCCTCGGCGAAGCGCGGCCGCAGATCTTGGTAGAGCCCGGAGTAAATCTCGTAAAGATCGTCATAGACCGGCGCCACCTCGGGCCGCCAGGGGAACTCCTGGCCCCGGCTCAGCGTGCGCTGGCGCGCCTGGGCGAAGTCCCCGTAGACGCCGGTCCCCACCCCGGCCAATATCGCCGCCCCCAAAGTCTCCGTCTCCGGCGCCCGCAGGGTGACGATGGTGTGGCGCGTCGCGTCGGCGATGATCTGGTCCCAGAGCGGGCTGAGCGAGCAGCCTCCGCCGATGTTGAGGCGCGTCGCCGGCCCGCAGAGGCGCTCCTCGATGATCTTGAGGTTGTGGCGCACGCTCAGCGCCACGCCCTCCATGATCGAGCGGATGACGTCCCCCCGCTGGTGCCCCACGCTCAGGCCGAAGAAGACGCCGCGCGCGTAGGGGTCCCAGATGGGGGAACGCTCGGCGGCGATGTAGGGCAGGTAGATGAGCCCGCTGGCGCCGGGCTTAGCGCGGGCCGCCTCCTGGGTGAGCAGGTCGTAAGGGTCCGTGCCCAGCTCGGGGGACATGGCCACTTCCAACTGGCCGAAGACGTCGCGGAACCAGCGCATGGAAACCCCCGCCCCGTTCATCACGGCGATGGCCAGCCACTGCCCGGGCACGGCGTGGCAGCAGTTGAGGAAGCGGTCGTCGAATTTCGGCTCGGCCAGCGCCACCGACACGCGTGCCACCGTGCCCATGATCGCGAAGGGCTCGTTCGGCACCACGGCGCCGGAGCCCACGGCGGCGCCCACCGTGTCCATGCAGCCAGCCACCACCGGCGTGCCCTCGCGCAGGCCGGTAAGGCTGGCCGCTTCTGCCGTTACCGGCCCGACCACCTGCCAAGACTCATACAGCTCGGGCAGCTTCTCGCGGCTAATCCCCGTCGTCTCCAGAAGGTGCTCCGACCAGGCGCGACGGCCGATGTCGAAGAGGGCCGTCGTCGAGGCTCGCGAGAAGTCCATGCTGAAGCAGCCGGTGAGGTGCTGGACGACGAAGCCGCTTGGCACCAGGAACTTGTCCGCGTCGCGGAACGTCTCCGGCTCGTGCTCCTTGAGCCAGAGGATGAGCGGCGCCGAGTAGGAGCCGGGGGCGACGCGGTTGCCCGTGAGCTCGAACAGCTCCTGCTCGCCCACGGCGGCCCGCAGCCAATCGGCCTGGGGCACGGTGCGCTGGTCGAGCTGCATGATGGCCGGCCGGAGTGGCGCACCCTCCGCGTCGACGGCGACGAGGGCGTTCGTGCAGCCCACGCCCACCCCGGCGATGGTCTTCGCCACCGCGGGGTCGGCCGTGACGGCGCGCACGCTACTGACGACGCTCTGCCACCAATCGTTAGCGTCTTCCTCCACCCAGCCGGGGCGGTGGGAGTGCATCCGGTATTCGCCGTAGCCGCGGCAGAGAGGCTGGCCATCCAGGCTGTAGAGGGTCGCCTTGCAGCCGGTGGCGCCGATGTCGATGCCTAGTAAGGTTGCCTCTTTCGCCACCGCTCTTCCCCTATTCGGGCATCAGCACGACGTGCTTGAGGCCGGTCAGCGCCTGGCGGGCGCCCAGGGCCTCCCCGATTTCGTTGAGCTGGAAGCGGTGGGTGATCAGGCGCTTGGCGTCGATGGCACCCGTGCTGATGAGGTCGACCGCCCGGCGCATGTGCCAGGCCGTGTGGCCGGAGGAGCCGGTGACCGTCAGTTCGCCGTAGTGGATCAGGTTAGGTTCGCAGGCGAAATGGCTGTCCGGGGGGCTGCCGGCGAAGATGTTGAAAGTGCCGCCCTTGCGCAGGGCGCGCATGCCGGCCTCCATCGCCGCCGGCACGCCGCTGGCCACGATCACCACGTCCACGCCGAGGTTGCCGGTCCACTCCTTGGCCTTGGCCACGACGTCTTCCGTCATCGGGTTGATCACCTTGTCGGCGCCGAACTCGAGCGCGGTCTGGCGGCGGGCGTCGTTGGGCTCGCTGATGTAGACGTGGGTAGCGCCGGCGTGGCGGCTCAGCATCAGGTGGGCGAGGCCGATGGGCCCGGCGCCCAGCACGAGCACCGTGTCGCCCAACTGGATGTGGCAGCGGTCGATGCCGTTGACGACGGCGGCGAGGGGCTCGGCGATGGCCGCCTCTTCGTAGGAGATGGCGTCCGGCAGCTTGATGACGTTGCCGGCGGCGATGGCGCTAGCGGGGATGCGGACGTACTTGGCGAAGGCGCCGTCGTACTCGTAGCCGATGGTCGGCCTGGTCAGACAGATATTCTTCCGGCCCATCAGGCAGAGCGGGCACTTGCCACAGGGAATGACGGGCTCAATCGTGACGCGGTCGCCCGCGGCGAAGCCCTGCACCCCGGCCCCCAGGGCGGCGACGTCGCCGGCCATCTCGTGGCCGATAATGATGGGGGCGGCGACTTTCTTGCCGCCCTTCATGATGCGCACGTCGGTGCCGCAAATACCGGCCGCCCGCACGCGCACGAGGATCTCCCCATCCCCGATCGCAGGTATGTCTACTTCTTCCAGACGGATGTCCTGCGGGGCATAGAAGACCGCAGCAGGCATCTTAGCCATAGAACGTTACCTCATTTCTCGCAACACTGCACGGAAGGTGCGCGGGCGGAGGAGCGCACGCAAACAACCTGGCGCCCACCCGCGAGCACGCCGGTTCACCCCCATTCTATGTTTGGGCAGGTATGGTGTCAAGGCTCGGTCCTCGTCTTGATCTGCGACCTAGCGGGTAGTAGAATCGCGAAAGAGGGCGCGACCCATCGCCGGCTGATCTGGCTTGCTACCCGGATATCACTTTAGTACAAGGAGGTACGGGCACAGTGCGCTA
>JAJZQK010000643.1 GCA_021847625.1 Chloroflexota bacterium | reverse complement strand
CTCCTCCGCCTTGCGCGGGCGCTCCAGCGTCACGTCCACCTGGCTGGTGATGACGGCTAGCGGCGTGCGCAGCTCGTGCGAAGCGTCGGCCACGAAGCGGCGTTGGCGCCGGAAGGCGCGATCCAGGCGGTCGAGCATGCCGTCGAAGGTGGCCGCCAGCCGGCCCACCTCGTCGCCGCTGGGCGGCAGGTCCAGGCGCCGCGAGAGGTCCTCGGCTTCGATGCGCTGGGCGAGACGGGTGATCCGGTCGATGGGCGACAGCGCCCGCTGGGCCAGGAAGAGCCCGCCCCCGGCGGCGACGACGAGGACCGCCGGCACGGCCAGGGCCATCAGCAGCAGCAGCCCCCGCAGGGTGGCCTCCATCTCGGCGGCCGACTGCCCCACCTCCAGCACCCCCTCTGCGGGCCCGCCCTCGCGGACCGGCACCGCCAGCACCCGCCAAGCGCCGCCGCCCTCGGGGTAGACGGTGCTGTAGGTAGGCGTGCCGGCGGCCGCTTCGGCCCGGGTCGCTTCAAGGGCGGCGGGGGACCAGGGCGGGCTGCCGACCAGCAGCGTCTGTCCGGAGGAGTCGTAGAGCGCGACGACGACGCCCGGCGCGGGCTGGGTCGCCGTCCTGTCGAGGTGCGCCCGCCCGTCCTCGTTGTCGACGGTCGCCTGCACCTGCGTCGCCACCGTGGCCAAGGTCATGTCCAGCTGGTTGGCAAGGCTGTGGGAGAGGCTCACGTACAGGTAGGCGCAGAAGGCGAGCAGAATCGCCGCCAGTAGCACCACGTACCACAGCGTGAGCCGCAGCCGAATGGGGAGCGAGAAGCGCGGCGGGCGCGCGGCGGCGCGGGGCAGGGCGGCGTTCATCGCGGCACCTTGAGCTGATAGCCGATGCCCCGCACGGTATGAATGAGCTTGGGCTGGTGCCCGTCGTCGAGCTTGCGGCGTAGGTAGCGGATGTAGACGTCGACGACGTTGGACATGGCCGTGAAGTCGTAGTCCCAGACGTGTTCGGAAATCTGGGTGCGCGTGAGCACCCGGTTGGGGTTGCGCACGAGGTACTCCAACACGGCGTACTCTTTGGTCGTCAAAGAGACCGCCCGCCTCGCCCGGCGGACCTCTCGGCTGACGGTGTCCACCTCCAGGTCGGCCACCCGCAGCACGGGGTCGCGCGCCTTCTCCTCCCGGCGCAGGAGGGCGCGCACCCGGGCGACGAGCTCGCGGAAAGCGAAAGGCTTCACCAGGTAGTCGTCGGCGCCGCTGTCCAGGCCGGCCACCCTGTCGTCGACGCTGTCGCGCGCGGTGAGCATCAGGACCGGCGTGTTGACCCGGCGGGCGCGCAGGGCGCGGGCGACCTCGAAGCCGCTCAGCCCGGGCAGCATGACGTCGAGTATGACGACGTCGTGCTCGCCGATCTCGGCCATCGCCAGGCCGTCCTCGCCGTCGTGGACGACGTCGACGGCGTAGCCGTGTTCTTGCAGACCACGCTTGAGAATGCCGGCCAGCTGCTCCTCGTCTTCCACCACCAGGATGCGCATCGCAGTCCGCTCCAATGCTATGTTAAGTAGAGACATAGTATAGCAGGAACATTAACGCCTCGTTAAGCCCCGCCCGTGCCGGGTGGCGTCGCCGGGAGGCGGGGCGAGGAGGCAATGGACCAGGTAGGTACCTACATCGCGCCCCGGCCCGCCCTTGCACGAGTACAACGAACGCGCCTTCGCCGACCCGCGCCTCTACAGCACCCTCCCGCCGATAGGTGACGGGATGACGACCAGCCTGAAGGTGAGCGACTAGCCCGCCTTCCGCCTTACATTAGTTGCATTAGAGAACCTTCTTCCTGGCTTAACCCGCGCTTAATCAGGGGCCGGTAAGGTGGGGGCGTGGTCGGAGCGAGTCCCACCGCGCGGAGGCGGGAAGGAGGTGACTTGAACAGCCGGCGGCCCGTGCCTGATCGGGCGCCAGCCGTGGCGAGGCCACGGCGGGACCGCGTCCCCGGGCCATACGACGTTCCCCTCGCCCGTCACGAGGGGTAGAACAGCAAGCAGACACTATGGAGGATCAAATGATGATCAAGCGACTGTCGATTGGCGGCGGCCTAGCGGTGGCGTTGGTGACGGCGTTCCTGCTGGGCAGCCTGACCCTGGGCGGCGCCTTCGCCCAGACGGCGACGCCGGCCGACCAGCCGGCGGCCCAGCCCACGGAGCAAGCTGCTCCCCAGACGCAGACTCAACAGACGGAGCAGGCGACCCCCGAGGCTCAGGCCACGGAGCAGGCCGCTCCCACGGGCCAGGCCCAGACGAAGGACCAGGGCGCTGCCGAGCAGGACGAGCAGAAGGACCAGCAGGATCCCCAGCTCGCTGGCTCGCTCCAGGCGCCGCAGGAGCAGAAAGGCCAGTCCGAGCAGGACGAGGCCGCTGCGCTGCAGGGCCTGGCAAAGATCAGTGCCGACCAGGCCAAGACGGCCGCTCTGGGCCAGTTCCAGGGCGCGACCGTGAACAAGGTCGAACTCGGGAACGAGAACGGCTTCGTGGTCTACAACGTCGAGCTGACCGATGCCAACGGCAAGGCCCAGGAAGCGGTCGTGGACGCGGGCAACGGCAAGGTGCTCGCGACGCAAGCGACCGAACAGGATAACGGCCACGAGGGTCGCGAGGGGCCGGAAGCTGCCGGCGCCCAGGAGTAAGGATCGCCGATTGCAGGCCGCCCGGTGCGGGCGGCCTGCTAACCGCCTTCTCCACGGACGGGGCCGATGGCGGGACAGTCCTGGCGGGCGCGGCCGCGCGGGGCTGAAGCCGCCGCGCTAAGACAACAAAGCCCGCTAAAGCGGGCTATGGCTTTGCCGTCTGGTTGCAAGCCGGCCTGCCCGGCATGGGCCAGATCGTCTCCGAGCCCCCTTCCAGGGGGCTTTGTTGCCTTAGCCCGCTGCTTCAGCGGCGGGCGGGCGGCCCGCACCTGCACCCTGGCGCCCTACGGGGCGCGGACGGCAGGGGACAAGCACCTGCCCTACTGG
>JAJZQK010000642.1 GCA_021847625.1 Chloroflexota bacterium | reverse complement strand
TGAAGTATTAGTACCAAGTGACCGTGTTCACGTGGTCAGACTCATTACGGGCCTCGCGGGGCTGCAGGGACGCAGGCAGTAATCAAGGGACTGCACCGTCCAGGAGGTAGGCAGCCTGAGAATCCCCACGCCGAATACCATTCCGAGGCAGGCGTGAGGGCAGGGTAGTCTATCGCCCGTACTATTCGACCGCTATTCTGGAGGAGCTAGCACAATGCGACCGCTGCTGGTTTGTTCACTGGAGGCAGCCGCCGGCAAAACGGCAATCTGCATAGGTGTGGCCCGCCGCTTGTGGAAAGACGGGCTACGGGTTGGATACCTCAAGCCGGTGGCGCCGGGCGAGTCAGCGGACGGCGATGTCGGTGTAATCAAGAGCGTGTTGGAGACCCCGCAGCCGGTGACGGCGCTTGCCGCCGAGGTGCCCCAGGGCGCCAAGCCTGGAGAGGTGGCCAAGCAACTGCGTTCGGCCCTTGCCGAGGTTGCCAAGGACAGCGACCTCGTTCTCGTGGAGGGAGGCCCCACGCTCGCCACCGGCGCGCGAGCAGGCATGTCCGCGCCCGAGCTGGCAGACGTGTTGGGGGCGAGGGTCCTCCTCGTGGTGCGTTATAAAGTCGATCTGCTCGACGGCGTGCTGATGGCCGCTCGAGACATGGGCGATAAGCTGGCCGGCGTGGTCGTTAACGCGGTTCCCCCCAGTCAATTGGCGAAAGTGCGTGATTCACTGCGCCCCGCCCTCGAGGAAGCTGGCGTCCGCGTTCTCGGCGTCGTGCCCCAGGATAGGGTTCTGCTCGGCGTAACCGTTCGCGACCTGGCCCAGAAGCTAGGTGGGAGCATCGCCTGCTGCCCGGATTTCGCCGACGAGATCGTAGAGCGGCTGATGATCGGCGCTATGAGCGTGGACGGGGCCCTCGTCTACTTTCGCAAGCACGCCAATAAGGCTGTGATCACCGGGGGCGACAGGCCGGATATCCAGCTGGCAGCGCTGGCGACGCCTACCAGGTGCCTGATCCTCACGGGCGGATTCCCCGTCGATCCGATGGTCAGGGCTCGGGCCCAGGAGACGCGGGTGCCGATTATCGTCACCGACTTGGATACTCTGAACGCGGTGGACGCGACGCACGAAGTGTTCAAGACCTCGCGCTTCCACCAAAAGGCCAAGGTCGGTCGGCTGGAGAGTCTCATCGCGGACAGCACGGACTTTGCCGCCCTGCGGGCGAAGGTCGAGGCGTAGGCTAGGACTGCCCGGTCGTTCCCCAGTCTGCTGCCGGTTCCGGCGGTATTCCCGAGGAACCTAGGTATGAGCAGACGCCAGGGTGACGCTTTTCCAGGGGGTATGCCCCCAAGTGAACGACAATACGTCCATCGCGGCAGGTTTGGGTCGTAAAGACCCAGAACCCGCCCTCAGGCGGCGTTCCCAGCCGCGAGTGGGCGTGGTAACATAGGGTCTGGCACCGGAGGTAAGTCAGATGCAGGCAGAGACCGCAAAGCACACGCAAACTGCAGCAGCCAGTAGGCAGGGGCGAGTCAACTTTACCATAGACGGTCGAGTAGTGGAGGCCACCCGGGGCACGTCGGTACTCGCGGCCGCGCGAGAGGCGGGCATCTATATCCCCCATCTGTGCGATTACCCTGGCCTCAGCCCCTACGCGGGATGCCGGCTGTGCTTGGTGGAGATCGCGGGCCGAGCGGGCTTCGAGACCTCCTGCACCGCGCCGGTTAGCGAGGGGATGATCGTCCGCACGAACACGCCCGAGCTACGGCAGATGCAAAGAAACGTGCTAGAGGTCATCCTCGCCGACCATCCGGACCGCTGCCTCACCTGCCTGCGCGAAGAGCGCTGCCCATCCTTCGGCCCATGCATCCGCGATAGCGTCGTGACAACCCGTTGTGTCGTCTGCCCGAAGCACGGCAACTGCGACCTACAGCGGGTGGCGGATTTCCTGGGCATGCACCAGCAGCGCTTCCTGTTCCCCCGGCAGATCCACGAGGTGGAGACATCGAACCCCTTCCTCGAACGCAACATGACATTCTGTATTCAGTGCACGCGCTGCACCCGCGTCTGCGACGACGTCCGCGGGGTAGGGGCGCTAGGCCTGGTCCACCGTTCGCGCGACCTCGGCATGGCCGACGCCTTCGCCGTCGACCTGAAGGACACGAGTTGCGAGATGTGCGGCCAGTGCGCGCAGGTATGCCCGGTCGGCGCCATCGTCAAGACCGATAGCAAGTACGCCAAGACCCCCGAGGAGAGCGTTGCCACGGTGTGCTCGCATTGCGGCGTCGGCTGCGGGGTCTACCTGGATGTGTCCGGAGGTAAAGTGGAGCGCGCGCGGCCACGGCCGGCGACGACGGTCAACGGCGAGTCGCTCTGCGTCAAAGGACAGTTTGGCCACGAGTACGTGGTGAGCCCCGACCGGCTGACCACGCCGTACGCGCGCGCCGCCAAAGGCGGAGACCTGATCGAGACGAGCTGGGAAGAAGCGCTGGCAGCAACTGCCAGCCAGTTGAGCGCCATCCGCGAGAAGCACGGAGCGGACGCCATCGGCTTTGTCGGTTCCGGTCGATGCTCGAACGAAGATAACTACCTTCTGCAGAGGGTTGCCCGCGCGGCCGTGGGGACCAACAACGTCTCGCAGGTGGGCGAATCCTATCTGCGGCCGGTCCTCGACGTCTTGGGGAAAGCCCTGGGCGTGCCGGCGGCCACAAACCCGTTGTCCGACCTGGAAAAGGCCGGCTGCATCCTGGTCGTGGGCGCCAACCCGACTGAAGAGCAGCCGATCGTGGGCCTCCGGCTGAAGAAAGCGGTGCGCCAGGGGGCCAAACTGATCACCATCTCGCCACGACCGATAGATCTGGAGCGGTTCGCACACATCAGGCTGCGCCCCCGACCGGGCAGCGAGGCCACCGTGTTGGCCGGCCTGCTCAGGGTCATCGTCGAAGAGGGTCTCTGGGATCGCCAATTCACCGAAAGCACGACCGAGGGCTTCGCCGAACTAGTGTCGTCGCT
>JAJZQK010000641.1 GCA_021847625.1 Chloroflexota bacterium | reverse complement strand
GTCAGGGTGTAGTCCTGCTCCCAGTTGAGCGCCCGGCCGTTCGTGTAGACCTCAGCGTAGTGCGAGATCACATCTGCTGTGGCCGTCGTCCCGTTTTGGCTTACGACGTCCGCGTAGACAGGGCCCTGTTCGACCGCGATGCGCTGCACCTTGTCCCTTTCCCGCCACTGCGCGAGCGCGGAAGTAAGGGCAGGATTCTTGAGCAAGGCAGGGCTCGTATATGGAGCCAGGTTCCCGCTCGGCAGACCGAGAATGAAATGGATGGCAGTGGCGCGGGGCGACGGGACAATCGTCACCCACCAGACGAGCACCACGACAACCGCTCCGACGAGACCGGACAGGATCTTTGACAGCATGGGTTCGCCTCCTAAGCACAGTTCCCGAACACACGAGAGCACCGCTCCGTACGAGCGGCACTCTGGCAAAGCGTTTCTCCTACGTGCCGGCATGCGACCCGGCCTCTCTCGCGTCCAACCAGCGTGATGCGAAAAGCATGAACGCGGGAGTCAAGATGAGGTAGCCGCTCATGATGCCGGTATCGAGGCTTACACCCGCAAATGTGAACAACAGGGTTGCGCTGAACGCTGCGATCGTCGTCGCGATGACCAGAAAAGCAATGGCGCCAAGCGAGATGCGCACCGCGCTCACCCCCTCAAGCAGGGGGAGGGCAAGGCGCCCATGGCCCCGCCCTCCGCTAAACGCTACTCGAGTTGCTTTTCGAGCAGCTCGTCGATGTCGAGGCCGTCATCGGGGCCGTCCGGCAGCACAAGGTCTACCTCAACCTCCGACAGGTCCAGGACGCCAGCCTCATCGAGCAGTTCGAAGACATCATTATCTCGTCCCCTCCCCAACCGAAAGAGTGCAGGCACCGAAAGCGGGGTCGCCTTCGATGCCTGCCGTGCGCTCACCCTGGTCCGCCCGCGCGGGTGCCCCTGGCTTCAGCCATGGGCGGGAAAGCGCTGGCTCCCTCCTCGTCTCGGGCGACAGCCCGTTTTTCGAATTGCCAGCCTTCGGAGCGCTGCAGCATCCGGCAGTGCCGGTGCGAGGTTCCTTGCACCACACGCTTACCGCCCACAACGATGTCGAAGCTTCCGCAGGCTCGCACCAGCACGCGGCCGCGCCAGGTTCCGGCGTACTTCCCAGCCGGAATCGTGGCGGCCACCAGGTCGCCGGTCTGGAAGCCGAAGTGAACCTTACGCCTTGCCCTGTGCCGGATGGGAAAGCCGTTCCTATCCGTTCCGCACATCTGCCGGTTGCCCCGGCCAGTCGCCCTCCAGACCTCGCCGTAGGCCGGTAGGGCCGCAAAGCTCGCTGGCGTGCTCTCGCCCACGCACAGGGCGTCGTAGTAGTGCTCCTTCGGCAGGACGTGCGCGATCCGCTGCATCTTTGTGCGAGCTCCGGTCCCGGTCTCAACCGGCAGCCCGGTCGCCCGCAGCCGACCGAGCACGGCCCAGCGCGTCGCGTTCATCAAGGCCGCGTCCCGCAGCGGCGCTTTGGCCTGCTCCCGCACCCGAGCACAGCCCGCCATGCGCACGCGGTCGATCTCCTTGCGCGAGCCGGTCAGCGCCAGTGCCCACTCCTCGGGTGTGCGGTCGCCCTTCTCCTGGTTGCAGGTGCGGCAGGCGATCGCGAGGTTCGAGGTCCGATCCGACCCACCTCGGCTCCTCGGCGTCGTGTGCTCGACTTCAAGCACCGGGTCCCCGGAGAGCCCGCCGCAGTAGGCGCAGCGGTGGCCGAACTTCTGAAGGAGGTACTCCCGCACCTCATAGCCCGCCAGTGTCCCCTGCTGGTACCCAGTTCCCGCAATGCCCGAGTCCTGCAGGAGTTGGGTGTCAAACCGCACGTGTTCCACGCTCAGCGCCGTGACCGGCAGTCCCGCCCGGATGCGCGCTGCCGCGTTCATGGTCTGATCCACGCAGGCCCGCAGCGATGGCACCAGGCGACGCGCGACCGGCTGGTCTGGGCGCTGCCCCTTGTGCTCGTCGCAGGTCGGGTGGCCGTGGCGGGCATTGCGCCCGCAGACGATACAGGGCTCGGGATGTCGGTTGAGAAATCGCGGTTTACGGTACCGCGTGTGGCGGCTGCGCCGTCCCCGCCGCAGCGCCCGCCGCGCGTCGAGCCGCGCCTTGATCCCCGGTTTGTGGATGACCTCACCCAAGAGGACCACCTTGGCCCCCTGGTCGCCTTCGAGCAAGACGGCCATGCCAGTCTCCTTGGAGCCAGGGTCGAGCTTGAGCCGCAAGGGCTGGAATGTGCAGTCCGCGACTTCGCGGTCCTTGAGCCGTATCGTGAAGGGCGCGACGTGGTGCACGACCGCCCGTCCCCGCTGCAGAAGGAGACGGGCCCGCTTCTCTGTGCACGGCATCAGGGGCCTGTGGTGCGCGTCTAGCACGAAGACCACGGACTCGCCTCCCTCGTGTTGCCCTTACGGGCCTTGTGACGCCGCCTTTCGGCGGTCTCTCCTCGCCAAGGTTAGCCCGGCTTTTCATATCCGCCACGCTGCTGGCTCTACCCCGAGCTCGCTGTTTGATGGCGGACGACAGGGTCGCAGACTGGAGAAGCATCCGCGAGTGTCTTGACCGGAATAACGTAGCCCGATGGTCTGAAGGCCCTGGCTGAGGAACTGGTCAACCTCGGGCTTGTCTCAGCAAGCCCCCGGCTATAGCCGTGGGGTGGTTGACGAGATCCAGCTATAGTCCGTCGGCTCCGGGATGTCGTCGCCATCGTGTACCGCGAGTTCCTGGAGCATCAACTCGTCTGCCTCGTCTGTGGGCAGGGGTGCAGCGGGAGTGGAACCGGAAGGCGGAACGAACCTGAGCACGGGACCGCTCGCCGCGGAGGCCGGGGCTGTAGCCAGCACCTTAGCGCCGTCCTCGTCGACCGCGGGGATGGCCCACTCATCCCTCTCGACATCCATGGCGAAGAGGCCGCTCGCCGCGAGCGCCTCGACCTCTTCGGGGCGGGTGGTGATGAAGGGGTAGAGCGCGTCGGTCGCCGTCACCTGCACG
>JAJZQK010000640.1 GCA_021847625.1 Chloroflexota bacterium | reverse complement strand
CGGCGCATTCATGCCCGGGCTCGGCGGTCGCCCTTCAACCGTGCCAACGATTGTCAGGCAGGGTTGGTGGTCGCCATGGTTCCGGAAGCGGACTCGCCCCTGCAAAGACCTGATGGATCCCCGCTTTCGCGGGGATGACAGGAGGCAGGCTAGGGTGCGGACGACAGTGTGATGACGCCTCGGATTGCGAGCGTCCGCGCCAGCAGCCGGGAACTGTAATCAATCACAGGACTTACGCGGTGGACTGGTTTTCGCCGCGGAGGATGCGGAAGGAATCGGGCATTCTACCGGTTCTCTGCGTCCTCCGCGGTTAATCCGACTTCGACCACGTAAGCCCTGTCATTCAGCAATCAATCGGCCAGGCCGTGGTCTTTGGCCCAGACGGCGGCTTCGACGCGCGAGGTGACGTCGAGCTTGGCGAGGACGTTGCCGACGTGGAACTCGACCGTCCTTTCGGTGACGGTCAGCGCGCGGGCGATCTGTTTGTTGCTCTTGCCCCTGGCGAGGAGTCGCAGCACGGCCGACTCGCGTTCGGTGAGGGCGATGGCGCCCGCCCGCTCGCCCCGGGCCCAGGCCTGGGCCTTGTTGGCGACGGCCGGGCTGAACCAGGTCTGGCCCCCGGCGACGGCGCGGACGGCGGTGACGATGGCGGCGGGGGCTTCCTCCTTGACGAGGTAGCCGGTGGCCCCGGCGTCGAGCATGGCTAGGACATGCTGGTCGTCGCTGTAGGCGCTGAGGGCGAGGACCGCCGTCGGCAGGCCCTGGCGGCGTACCTCGGCGGCGACCTCGGCACCCGAGCGCCCCGGCAAACGGCAGTCCAGCACGGCCACCCGCGGTCGTAGTTCAACGATGCTGGCGAGCGCCGCTTCGCCATCCCCGGCCTCGGCGACGACGCTCACGCCCGGCGTCTGCTCGAGCAGGACGCGCAAGCCGATGCGCAGGGCCGGATGGTCGTCGGCCAGGATGACGCTGATGTCCGTCACGCTCGCCTCATCACTCATTACTCATCACTGATCACTCATTACGGCTTGGCCCGTAGGAGCTGATCAAACTCGTCGGCCGCCGCCTGCAGGTTGCCGGTCGGCCGCGCCAGGCTGAACGGGTCCCATTGGTCGTCGGCGAGCGGACCGTCGATGAACCAGCAGAGGGCCTGAATCTGCGGCTCTTGGTCGACGACGTGAAGGGCCGTGGTCAACCAGCCCGGCGGGTAGTTCTCGGCGGGGGGCGTGCCCTCGTCGGGGGCGTAGGTGTTGGTGGACGTGATGTAGGCCGGCAGCCCGCGGGTGGTGGTGTAGGCGTTGATTATCGAGAGCCAGTCCTGGTACACGCGGAAGCCGACCTGCGCCCCGCCCCAGTCGGCGCGGTAGAGGTCGAGCCCGGGCTCGGCGGACGGCGCTCGGCCCTGCATCTCGGGCGTGGCAGGCCGGCCGGGCGCCTGTAGGGCGAAGCCGTCGGGGGCGACGAGCGGTATTCCGGCGGCGGCTTTCGCCTTCGTCCCCTCGTCCAGGTCGGCGACGAGCGTATTCATGTAGTTGAGCCAGGGGGCGTTGGTCACGTGCGGACGCTCGCCGCCCTGGTCCTGCACCCACGGCCGGGCCGGGCCGACCAGCACCCTTATCTGAGGGTTCGCCGCCTTGACGACCTGCACCACGTTGTCGGCGCGGGCGGCGTCCTGGCCGTAGCCGTCGAAGAGGCGGGCGTACCAGGCGGGCGTCACGGGCCGGTCCGGGGCCTGGGCGTTCGCGTCGAAGGCATTGTAGCCGCTGCCGACGACGAAGCCGTACACCCCCTGGAGGCGGTCGTCGCGGGCCAGGCGCCGCAGATGCCGGAGGTATGCCTGCAAGGCGGCCTCGTCGCCGGCCGAGGGCAGGCTCTGGTTGCGGTCGTAATCCACGCGCAGCAGCACGCGCAGGCCTTTGGCGTTCGCCGCTTCCACCCGCGCTGCCACCTCGTTCAGACCCCAGTACGATTCCTCGTCGGCCGTGCTGGCGTAGGAGAGGTCGACGGTCCAACCGGCGCGGCCGTGCCAGTCGCGCCGGGGGTCGGCAAAGACGGCGCCCAGTTTGGTCGGCACGGTCGCTGGCTCGCCGGTGGCGGAGTCGGCCTTCTTCGTGGGGATGACGATGCGCCCTCGCTCCCGGCAGCCGGTATTGCAGTCGCGGTAGAAGGCGACGGCGATGTCGGCGCCGCCGCGGGCGCTGGGCGAGGACGTGTAGAGCCAGTGCCAGCGCCAGGTACCGTCGCCGCTGTCGCTCACGGTCTGGAACCGCGCGGGCTGGCCGTCGACGGTGAGGAGCACGTTCGCCCAGGGCTGGGTGTCCTCCACGACGATAGGCAGCGATTCGTCGCCGTCGGTCGGCTCGGCGGCCACGTAGATGTGCGGCCACATCGCCTCGGCAGCGGGCTTGCCCGGCAGCAGCGTCACCTGGCCGGAAATCGGCAGCAGCCAGTAGCCGCCCAGGATGAAGGCGGATAGGAAGAGTCGCCAGCGGGCGAGCAGCGTCTTCTTTAGTTGGTTTGGCAGATTCGCTTGCGACATATCGGCGCTAAGAAGTTCAGCTCCTGTTTCTTAGCCGGTTCAGGCTCGGCTATATGACCTGGCCTCCTCCCTGCTGCACGGTTGGCCGGTGGAATAGCCCAGCGTCCGCTCTGCCGTCATTCCCCTGAAGAAGGCCGTTCCTTCTACGTTTCGTAGGGGCGGATGCGCCCCTACAAATAGCGGACGGATGGTCGTTGGGCCCGGTTTCATCCGCCATTGGGTTGCCGTCCGGTCCGGTCATTCCCGCGGAAGCGGGAATTCATCCGGTGCGTGGCCATACCAGGGACTGGATCCCCGCTTGCGCGGGGATGACGGGCATCGGCTTTGTCGTCATTGACTCCCTGGCACTGGATCCCCGCTTGCGCGGGGATGACAGAAGCGCTAGCAGAGCCCGCGTGACCCCTCGCGGCAGCGAGCACCCCGGCAGCGACTCCTATGTCGGACTATTCAGCCCCACGCCTGCCCTCTCGCG
>JAJZQK010000639.1 GCA_021847625.1 Chloroflexota bacterium | reverse complement strand
TTCGTCGACCGCCTGCGCACGGGCTACGTGGTCGACTTCATCGACGCCGGGATCGGCAGTGCACGGTGGCCTTCGTTCAACATTGCGGACTCCTCCTTCGTCGTCGGGACGATCGTGATCGCCGCCTACATCATCTTCGCTCCCCATAAGGAACGGGCGGAGGAAGCGCCACGGGCGAAAGCGCCGGATGGCACGTCGGAGGATTAGCGTCGCCGCCGACGCCGCCGGGACCAGGCTCGACAGGTTCCTCGCCGAGGCCTTCCCCGAGCATACTCGTTCCTATTTGCAGCGCCTGGTCGAACATGGCCAGGTGACGGTCGACGGCCTGCCGGCCAAGGCGAGCGTGAAGGTGCAGCCGGGGCAGGACATAGTCGTCGACGTCCCGCCGACCCCTCCCTCCACGTTGGTCCCCGAGGAAGCGCCGCTCGAGGTGGTCTTCGAGGATCGAGACCTCGTCGTGATCGACAAGCCGGCCGGTCTGGTGGTGCATCCGGCCGCCGGCCACGATACCGGCACCCTCGCCAACATCATCATCGGGCGCTGGGAGGGCCCGAGCGGCGAAGAGACCCTGCGCCCGGGCATCGTCCACCGTCTGGACAAGGACACGTCAGGCTTGATGGTGGTGGCGAAGAACCCGTCTGCCCAGGCTAACCTGGCCGAGCAGATCAAACAGCGTCTGGTCACGAAGCGCTACCTGCTGCTTGTCAAAGGGCATCTGACCCCTGAACGCGGGGTGATCGAAGCGCCGATTGGGCGCGACCCGCGCGAGCGCAAACGGATGGCGGTCGTCGCCGGTGGCAGGGAGGCACGGACGCGCTTCCAGGTCCGCGAGCACATAGACGGCTTCTCCCTCGTTGAGGCGACCCTCGAGACGGGTCGCACCCACCAGATACGCGTCCATTTCCGGTCCATCGGTTTCCCCCTCGTCGGCGACCCGGTCTACGGCGTGACCGACGACCGGGTGCCCGTTCACCGCCAGTTTCTCCATGCTTGCCTGCTCGGCTTTCGCTTGCCCTCCACCGGCGAGTACGTCGAATTCAAGTCCGATCTTCCCGACGACCTACGGGAAGCTCTCCGCGCCCTACGGGAACGAGTGGAGTAACCCCGCCAACGGGCGTTGCCCCTGCTCTTGCCACCCCAGCGGAAGCGAGGATCCACTGCCTATCCTGGTAAAGCCCCGACGGATTTCTGGCTGTGTCAGTTTGCAGGACTTAACGCGGTGGACTGGTTCTCACTGCGGGGACCGTGCAAGGCATCGGGCGCTCTCCTTTTCCTCTGTGCCCTCTGCGGTCAATCCGACTCCCACCGTGTGAATACTGCAGTTCACCGAAATTTAACCGCCGCCTCACCGCCAGCAAGCGTCAGGAAGGTGTACAATTGGTGAGCAGGCTGGCCAATGGTCGGACTGACGGCAGTGTATGCCTACTGCCTGCCGTGGTACGTGGGAATAGGCGCGTGCCAGTACGCAAGGAGGATGAGTCGTGAAGGGGCATCGATTACGCAATTGTCTTTCCCTGTTCTTCGTCGTCGTGCTATTGGCGAGTCTGGCCGCCGTGCCGGCTTTGGCCGCGCAACCGGCGGGCGCCAACGAGCGGGTCAAGGTGCTGATCGCCTATGACAAGCAGCCCGGGCCCGACGAGGAGGCGCTGGTCCAGAAGGCCGGCGGCAAGGTCAAGTACACGTACCACTTGGTGCCGGCGATTGCCGCCGCGGTGCCGGCGGCGGCGCTGGCGGGGTTGGCGCACAACCCGCACGTCGAGCGGGTGGAACCGGACGTGGCGGTTCAGGCGGCCGACGCCGAGCTTGATGCAGCCTGGAGCGTCAAGAGGATCGGCGCCGGTCTGGTGCAGGCTAGCGGTAACAAGGGCGCCGGGGTGAAGGTGGCGATCGTCGACTCCGGGATCGATTACACGCACCCAGACCTGGATGCCAACTACGCGGGCGGCTACGATTTCGTCAACAACGACGGCGACCCCATGGACGACAACGGCCATGGCACGCACGTGGCCGGCACCGTCGCCGCGGCAGACAACGACAGTGGAGTGGTCGGCGTTGCCCCCGAGGCGTCGCTATACGCGCTGAAGGTCCTGGACTCAAGCGGCAGCGGCAGCTACAGCAACGTCGTCGCTGCCCTCGAGTGGTGTGTGGACCACGGCATACAGGTGACTAGCAACAGTTACGGCAGCGCGGGCGATCCGGGAACGACCGTCAAGGCGGCGTTCGACGCGGCCTACGCGGCCGGCATCGTCAACGTAGGCGCGGCCGGAAACGCCGGCAAGACCAGAACCAACGTCGACAATATGATCTATCCGGCCAAGTACGACTCGGTCATCGCGGTAGCGGCCACCGACTCCAGCGACAACAGGGCGAGCTTCTCCAGCACCGGCCCTGCCGCCGAGTTGGCCGCCCCGGGCGTGGGCATCTTATCGACGGTGCCGGGCGGCGGCTACGAGGCTTGGAGTGGCACTTCGATGGCCACGCCCCATGTGACCGGCACGGTCGCGCTAATGATCGCAGCCGGGATCAAGGGCAGAGATACGATCAGGGCGACCCTCCGGCAGACGGCCGACGACCTGGGTAGTACGGGCTGGGACTGGCTATTCGGCTACGGTCTAGTCGACGCGGACGAAGCGGCGGGGATAACGCCTCCACCGCCACCACCGTCTGACACAACGCCGCCCGCCATCTCGAACGTCGCCGCCACGCCGACGTCCAATAGCGCCACCATCACTTGGACGACCGATGAGCTGGCCACTTCCGAGGTCCGGTACGGGACTTCTGATACCGACCTCGCATCCTTGGTTTCGGGCGGCACGCTCACGACGGCGCATTCCCTCACGATCACTGGTTTGGCTGCCGGCACGACATACTACTACCAGGTAGCTTCTGCCGATGCCGCGAGCAACCAGGCTATTTCGGACGTTTTCTCTTTCACGACGGCCAACCCACCCAGCACTCCTTCGGTCATGACGGTGCCGACGATTGACCTTACCGTGAGCAAGGCCGGGAAGA
>JAJZQK010000638.1 GCA_021847625.1 Chloroflexota bacterium | reverse complement strand
GCGACGAGCGCTGGCGCAACCTGCCGGTGCCGGCGGGCGATCTGTACGCCTGGGATTCGGACTCCACCTACGTGCAAGAGCCGCCGTTCTTCGTCGGCCTCAGGCCGGAACCGCGGCCGCTGCAGGATGTCAGCAGAGCCAGGGCGTTGGCGGTCGTCGGCGACTCCGTGACGACGGACCACATCTCGCCGGCGGGGTCCATCCCGAAGATTAGCCCGGCCGGGGAATACTTGATCGCGCATGGCGTTGAGCAGAAGGACTTCAACAGCTATGGCTCGCGCCGGGGCAATCACGAGGTGATGATGCGCGGAACCTTTGGCAACATTCGGCTGCGCAACGCCCTCGTCGAGGATAAGGAAGGGAACTGGACCGTCCATCTGCCGGACGGCGAGGAGATGCCCATCTACGAGGCAGCGATGCGCTATCAGAAGGAAGGGACGCCGCTCCTCATATTCGCGGGGAGGGAGTATGGCAGCGGCAGCTCGCGCGACTGGGCGGCCAAGGGCCCGCGGATGTTGGGCGTCGAGGCGGTGATCGCCGAGAGCTACGAGCGAATCCACCGCGCGAATCTGGTCGGGATGGGCGTGCTGCCGCTGCAGTTCAAGCCCGGCGAGAATCTGGAAGGCCTCGGCCTGACCGGCCGGGAATCCTTCGACGTGGTCGGCATCGCCGACGGGCTGAAGCCGGGCCAGGAGCTTACGGTCAAAGCCACTAAGGACGACGGCAGGACGCGCGAGTTCCAGACCATCGTCCGCATCGACGTGCCGGTGGAGGTAGATTACTACCGCAACGGCGGCGTGCTGCCGACGGTCCTCCGCCGGCTGTTGAAGTCCGCGGAGGCATAGGTTACAAAACGGAGACCGCCGCATCGGGTGTACCGCCTGATGCGGCGGTTGACTTCAATCGAGACGGCGAGAGGAAACGGGAAGGCCGGCGACGTACAAGCGTGTCGCCGGCCTTGCACGTTGATGCTGGTTGCAGACGCTTCTCGCCTGCCGCCGATACCACCATCGGGCCGTCCGCGCTCCGCGCGAGGATGGCCCGATGGCGACGAATCGGCCTACTTGAACCAGGCGTACTTTTCGAGGGCGTCCTCGTCAAGGTCGGCCCCCCAGCCCGGCTTCGTCGGCATCGTCAGATAGCCGTCCTTGATCTCGGGCGGCTCGGTCACGAACTCGTCCTTCCACGGCACGTCGTCGACGTCCACCTCGAGGATGCGGATGTTCGAGCAGATAGCGCAGAGATTGGCGCTGATCAGCGTGGAGAGGTGGCTATAGTAGTTGTGGGGCGCGATGTTCACCTCGTAGGCGTCGGCGAGGTCGGCGACCTTCTTGGAGACGCTGAAGCCGTTCCACGGGATATCGATCATCGCCACGTCCATCGTGTAGGCCTCGAGATAGGGCCGGTAGCCCCGCGGGGTATAGAGATTCTCGCCCGAGCAGATAGGCGTTGAGGTTGATTGCCTGATGAGGGCCAGCGACCGCGGGTCATAGGTATCGATCTCCAGCCACATCAGCTTGAACTGCTCCATCGCCTTGGCGATACGGAGGAAGCCCTCGGTCTTGAAGTTGAAGTTGAGGTCGAGGGCGATGTCGACGTCCGGGCCCACGGCTTCCCGGAAGGTGCCGATCAGATCCTCCAGGCGGTTGACAAGCCTTCCGCTAACGTTGAGATCCAGGTCGGCGATACCTAGTTCGCTGCTTGCGTAGTTGCCGACGAAGCCAGGCATATGGACCACCGCCGGGTCGCCGGGGATGACGATGTTGGTCTTGAGGGCGGTATAGCCGCGCTTCACCACTTCCTTGCCCAGGGCGGCGACGTCGGCCAACGAGCGCAGGGGCGGCGTGCCGATGATCTGACCGAACTGGGCACGGGAAGTGCCGCAGTGGGACCAGTACATACGGATCCTTCGGCGTACGGGCCCGCCGAACAGCTCGTAGACGGGAACGCCGAGAGCCTTGGCCTTAATGTCCCACAGGGCGAGCTCGATGCCGGCGATCGCCTTCTGGGCGACACCACCGGGGCTTTGGCGGATGACGCGGAACATGTCGGCGTTGAGGGCCTCGACCTGGCGTGGGTCGCGTCCGACAAGCACCTTCTCAAGGTCCTGCACCGAGCTGGCTACCCCGCGGGGCAGGCTGTGCTCGCTGCACTCGCCATAGCCGACGATCCCCTCGTCGGTCTCGACCTTGACGAAGATCCACGGGCGCCAACCGGCGCTGCATATGAAGGGCTGAATGCGAGTAATCTTCATTCTGTTCTCCTAGCCAGCATTCGGTACCGCCCGCATGATATCAGCCGTCCGGGCGGTGTCAAGGCTGGTTGATCTGCCGGCGGCCGGCTAACGGTGAACCGAGGGGACAGGGCTGGCCATCGTCAGGCGTTATGGGGCACATGCGCCCGAGGGACGGGAAAAAAGCGATCCGGGGGCAAACCAGCCCCCGGACCTAAAGCCTGACTACAGTAGATGGTACTACTGGGCTGGATAGAACTTGTCGGGGTCGATCTTCTCGGTCGGCAGCTTCACCAGTTCGTAGATCGTGCCGAGTTCGTCCTCTGTGCCCATATAGGCGAACTCGCCATCCCGGCTCTTGCCATAGCCCACGGCAGTCATGATCGGCTTGAAGCCCGCGGCTTCCATCTTCGCTACCGCTTCGCCCAGGTTGTCGACGACCAGGCCCAGGTGATGGACGCCCTCGCCGACCTTGTCCTGGAAGTCCTTGTAGATGGTTTGGCCGCCCAGGTGCTGCACCATCTCGAGCGTGAATCCGCCGACGTCGGTGAGGGCGAAGCGCATCCGGAACTGCGCGGGCTTGCCCCGGTAGGTTGCCTCCTTCATGGTTGCGGAGTCCATGGTCACGATCCGCCAGGGCCCGATGCCGAAGTCACGCCAGTAGGCTTCGACCATCTTGTCGATGTCCTCGACGACGAGGCACACATGGGCTAGTTTGTCCACTTTAAATACCGGTTGGTTGGCCACGTTGCTACCCCCTATCGCATCTTCTCGCTGTACG
>JAJZQK010000637.1 GCA_021847625.1 Chloroflexota bacterium | reverse complement strand
GTCCAGCAGCGCCACCAGAACACGGCCTCGGTCTTCTGCTCGTTCTGGGCCCGCATCGCCGCTACCACTCCTCTACCGCCTCCCCGTTCGCGAACTCGATTCCAACAGTCGCTTCTTGCACTCCGCCCGGCGCCGACGGTACTCTTCCTCCGCGACCTTTCCGGCCTCGAAATCGTCGTCCAAGTCGGCGACCTCCTGCACGAGCTTCTCCCACTCCGTGCTCGCCCGCCGGGGCAGACGCGGCACGGGCACCGCCCCCGACCGCCGTCGGCGCGCCAAGGGGAAAGCCACGAGCCCCAAGGCCAGGCCCAGCGCGGCGAGCCCTCCGGCGATCAGCGACGTCTGCTGGCTGATCGCCCCGCCCGCGCTCGTAGACACGGGCAGGCTGGCCGGAATCTCCGCGATGCTCGCGGAGACGGCGGTGCCGGCGGCCAGATTCGTGCCAGAGTAGTGCACGTAACGGTTACCCTGGCTCTCTATGGGAGACTGCAGCGACAGCCCCTCGGCGGTGACCTGAGCGCCGATGTCCCTGACCACGACGCTCAGCGTCCCCACGGGATAGGGCTGCGTCTGGCGCAGCGTCGCCGCGGATTGCTCGTAGGGGACGAAATAGTACACGATCATCTGCTTCCTCCCCGGCGGCACGGCCTCCGTGTCCACCACCTTGCCATCCGTGAAGGAGGCGAGCTGGTCGGATAGGCCGTCGCCGAAGGTTACGTGCGAAGCTCCCTCCACCAGGCCGAGCTGCACCGTCGGCGTCTTCCCATCGGCCGTGGCCTGCCCGCTGCCGACGTAGGTGCGATCGCCCACGTTGTCGAGGACGAAGACCTCCATGACCAGCAGCATCTTGTTCGCCGGATCGACGTCGACGATTATGTGATTCTGGGAGAGCGACAGGGCGCTAGCGTCGGTCGTGCTGCTGTAGACGGTAAGGTCCGCTTGCGCCGTCGGGTTGCCCTCGGAGAGGCTGATGGCGTCGCTGATATAGGTGACGCCCTCGAACTGGACGGAGAGACCGTACTGGCTGCCGTCCACCGGCAGGTCGCCGAAGGAGAACCTGCCGTCTGTACCGACGGTAGTCGTGCCGACCTCGTTCTGGCTGTCGGCGCTATACGCGTACAGATGGACGGTCTGGCCGCCCACCGGCCCTCCTTGGGCGCTCTTGTTCACGACGGTGCCCTCGATCTTGCCCGTGGTCTGGGCGCTGACCCCGGGAACCGCCACGAAAAGGGCCATGGACAGGGCGAGGGAGAGCAAAGCCCAACGCACGCCGATCACTGCGCCCTCCCGGCGAGCGCCGCCCCGCAACTGCCGCAGAAGCGGTTGCGGGACGGGTTGGCCTCCCCGCATTGCGGGCAGATAACGTCTTCCCCCGCGGCGGGACCCCGCGTCCGCGACCCGCGCCGACGGCGGGCAATCTCCCGCTCCAAGACATCCTCCACCGAAGTCTCCGCCTTCGGCGCGAAAAGGGGATAGCCCACGTATACCATTACCACAGCTATGAGAACAGCACCTAGTGCTAAGCCCACGGTAATCTACTCCTTCTTCCGCCGCCGCTCAGGCCGGGGACGGAAGCCGCTCCGCCGCTTCTTCCGCCACCGCCCTCGGCTGCAGGCGAGGCTCCGGCCACAGGGCGACGGCGCCGCCGAACAGAAGCAACGCCCCGCCTACCCAGATCCAGACAACCAACGGGTTCACGTGGACGTTGAAGGTCGCACTGCCGTCGTCGGCCCAGCCCGCCAGGATCACGTAAAGGTCCTCCTGAGGCGTCGTGCGAATTGCCACTTCGCTCACCGTCTGCTGGTAGGTAGTCGGGAAGTACGTCTCCGGCGTCATCTGCCCGAGCACGCGTCCGTTCTGCAACACGGTGACGGTGGCCGTGAACACCTCTTTGCTCGGCGTGCTGCTCTGGGCCAGGCCCTCGTAGCGCAGGGTGTAGCCGCCGACGTCCATCGTCTGGCCAACCTTCAGATTCGCCTGGGCCACCGTGCCCAGGAAAGACGATCCGATCACGCCGACGGCCATGACGGCGATCGCCACGTGAACGATGTGGGCGCCGTACCGCGGCCGGTTGCCCCCCACCATGCCCGCCAGGGCCGACAGCGGGTTGCCCCCGTGCAAGCGTCGGTGCTGGCGCACGCCCCGGTACCACACGCCCGCGTGCGTAAAGATCACGAAGGCGCAGACGGCAAAGGCGACGACGGCGATTACCTGGCCCACCCCCAACAGCACGAGGGCCACGCCGACCACGAGGGCGCCGGCGGCGGGCGCGAGAAGCCCCCTCAGCATTGCCTCCCGCGAGGAGCGCCGCCAGGCCAGGATCGGGCAGATGCCCATGATGGCGATGAGCAGCAGCAGCACCGGGCCGTCGACCCGGTTGTAGAAGCTTATGTCCAATTGAATCTGCTGCCCGGTGAAGAGCTCGGACAGCACGGGGTACAGCGTGCCAAGGAGGATCGTCACCGTCGCCCCGATGAAAACGAAGTTGGTCAGGAGGACCCAGTTCTCCCGCGACATGAAAGTCTCCAGGTCGTCCCCGCGCCGCAGGTGCGACCAGCGCCAGGCGATGAGGCCGACCGAGAAGACGACCGCCGCGGTCAGGAAGACCAGGAAGAACGGCCCCAGCGCCGACTGCCCGTAGGCGTGCACCGAGGAGATGATCCCGCTGCGCGTGATGAACGTCCCGAATATCGAGAGGAGGAAGGCCGCCGCTATCAGGCCCACGCTCCAAACCCGGAACATCTTCGTACGCCGCTGGACGACGGCGGCGTGTAGGAAGGCCGTCGCGATCAACCAGGGCATCAACGAGGCGTTCTCGACAGGGTCCCAGGCCCAATAGCCGCCCCAACCAAGCTCGACGTAGGCCCACTGGGCGCCGAGCACGTTGCCGATGCCCAGCATCAGCCAGGCGAAGAGCGCCCAGGGCCTGGCGCGCTGTATCCAGTCTCCCTCCAGTTTGCCGGTCACCAGCGCCGCCACGGCGATGGCGAAGGGAATCGTCAGACCGACGTACC
>JAJZQK010000636.1 GCA_021847625.1 Chloroflexota bacterium | reverse complement strand
CCAGGGAGCTGTTCTGAGTCTTCTCGTGCCGGTCCAGGCGCACTTCCGCGCTGTCAATCCGCTCGTCCAGACGCCGTACCTGCACGTCCAACGCCGTGTCGGTCATCGCCCCGCCGCCCCTTTCTCAACGTGGATAAGAAAGGAGGCTCCCCGCTCGGAGGAACCTCCCTTGTTGCGCTTGGCTACTGCCCCGCGGTCATGTCCTCTTTCCCGTAGGCCTTCCTGACCAGATTGGTCATCTGCAGGTTGAACCCTTCAATGGCCCGGCGCTTGGCGTCCGGGCTCAGCGTCTTGCTCTCCTCCGCCTCCTTTCTCTTAGCGCGCAGGTCAGACAACATACCCGCCACCTTGTTGTAGGCGGGGCGGCGGGTGATCAGCTTGAACTGGTCAGGATTCGCCTTTTGGACCCTGGCGAGTTCCGCCTGGAGCGCCTTGAACTGGGCCGGGGTGAACTTGCCCTTGGCCTTCACCCCGGTGTCGGTGACCGAGTAGCTGGCGCCTTCGGGCCAGCCGACGGCCCGCTCCACGGTGTTCTTCACTCCGGAGTAGGCGGTGTCCGCCTGGCCGCGCTCGTCGTAGAAGACGGAGATCGAGCGGCCCTGCTTGCCCTCGCCCGGGCGGCTGACGAAGCGGCCGACAACCGGCAGGTCCTCGGGGCGGGCGGCCGCGGGCGTGCTGCCGCCGGCTCCCGTACCCCGCCTGATGATGTTCTCCAGGCCGAAGAGGCCCTGGGAGTAACCGGGGATGACCGTCTCGATAGCGTGCTGGACCATCTTCGGCGACGCCCCAAAGGGGGCCGCGATGCCCCGCGCGAGGAGGGAGGTCTTGGTGTCATACTGCATCGGCGCCGGCAGACTCTTGTCGCCCTCTGTGAGGATGGGGAAGTCGCTCTGCAGGCTCTGGCCGGTGGCGTTCGACACCAGGAGTTCCAGAACCGGATTGTCGACCCTGGGCGTCAACTGGGCCAGCGCATCCTTGGCGAACTCATCCCAGGCGTGCGGGTCGTCGGTCTTCCACTGGTACATGGCGCGCTCCGCCGCGTTCTGGATGACCCCGAACACGCCGTTAGCCTTGGGCACGCGGACCAATGCCTTGCCCATGGGCAGCAGCATGTAGTTGTCCCGCTCGTAGTTGGAGGCCTCGTCGTACTGTTTGTTCTGCTGGTTCAGGACGGCGGTGGCCACGCCCGCGGCGACGAACGGCAGGAGTTTCACGAGGAAAACGCCGGGGTGTTCGGTCGCCGCCTCGCCGACCCGGTATGCCGCCTCGAAGGGGATCTTGAAGAAGGGCACGTACCGGTTGATCCGCCGGGCCGTGTAGCCGCCGCGGGTGAAGTTGAGGGTGATGCGGCCGCCTTCGTAGAGAGCGCGGAGAAAGGCCTCTTCGTCGCCGGCCCCGGCCTTCAGCCGGGACTTGTACTCCAGGCTGGCCTCGCCCAAACGGGTCCAGAACTCCGGTTGCTCGCGCACCTCCTGGTAGAGGCGCCAGAGGCCGCGCGGGGTCAGGGTGGCCTGCTTGCCCGTGGCGATCCGCTCAAACATCTTCGCCGACTGCTGCTCGGGCCGGAGCCAGCCGCCCTGCTTCAGGCCGCCCTCGATCACCCGCCCGATGAACGGGTCCTTGTCGGCCGCGAGCCGCATGGCCTCAAAAAGTGCCTGGCCGGGCACGACCTGGTGTTTGGAGAGGGCGAAGGACTCAAAGGTGTCGCGCACCAGGTTGGCGATGCTGAAGCTGGGGGTGATCGTCGCGCCGACCCGGACGATTCCCGTCAGCTTGGTCGCAAGGTTGGCGGTCACCGGATCGACGGTGGCGATGGCCCGGAGGACGCCCGGGTCGTGGATGTCGTAGTACACCGGCTTGCCGTCCTGATAGACGGTGACGATGGTGTCGTTCTTCCCGCTGGCCCACTTGGGCCGGAAGAAGGAGATGGTATCCGTGGGGTCGAGGCCCCCGGTGTCCACGCCGACCTCTTCCAGGGCCTTCAGGATACTTTCGCCCTTGACGTTCACCAGTTCGACGGGCGGGTCCACTTTGTCCATCAACTTGCCGGAGGCATCGAAGGTCTCGGCAAACTTCGCCAGAGCCGTGCCCACCTGGTTCCGCTCGGCGACCCCCGTGACCCGGGCGAAGTAGCGGACGCGCCGCTCTACCGGGTCGAGGAGCGGTTCGCCGCCGCCGTGCTGACGCAGGACGCCCTTGGGGAGGTTCACTGTCGTCCGGCCGGCGCCAGCCGTCGCGCTGCGGTTGTTCCCCTCCACATCCCGGAACAGAGGCACGTAGTCCTCGTGCGCTCCCTCGATGCGAGCGATGGCCTGGGCGCTCAGCACACCGGCATCCTTCAGCTCCAGGAGCGCCCCGTGGAACATCTGCTGTTCCTTGGCAAAGGCGTCGCGGAACAGTTGGGCCTCCGGCGCGGCTTCCGCGTCTCGGATGATGGTCTCGGCGTCCGCCTTGCTGAACGGCAGCTTCTCGTCGCCATAGCCGAACTTGCCGGCCCGGTGCAACACCGCCCGGGCGTCGGCGTAGACGAGATAATCCTCCGCTTTGGCCCCGAGGGGCTCCATCGCTTGCTGCCACTGCCGCAGTCTGGCTTCGGTGCGGCCGGGGATGAGCTTGGGCAGGACGTTGAGGCGGAGATAGGCGTCCATCTCCACGGGAAGCTCGCCCTTGCCTGCAATCTTCTCCTGGATCCGGCGGACGGCGGCGTTGGAGTCGAGCCACTCGTCCACCATTCCATTCGTGACCTGCGTTGCGGTCTCGGGCAGGGAACGGATGCGCCGGCCGATAGGCGCCTTCTTGTTGTTCCAGGAGATGGCGGCGTCCACCCGGTCACGGGCGGACCCCCGGAGGAACGCGGCGAACTGGTCCTGCGCCTCGGAGATGACGTTCGCCAGCTCCGGCTCCGATGTCAGCCGCCGCTCGAAGGCATTGTAAAAGCCAGGCGCTGTCTGCCTGGCTTGTGCCGGGTCGCCCAGGTAGAGCCGCAGGAACTCTGCGACGCCCTCCCCCAGACGC
>JAJZQK010000635.1 GCA_021847625.1 Chloroflexota bacterium | reverse complement strand
AGAATCGGCCATCAGCCTCGAAATGTAGCCGACGACCAGCACGTTGGCGAAGATCTCCCGGCCCAGCTTCTCGACGGCTATGTCGCGCGCCCGAAACGGCACCTGCCTCACGTCGAGGCTCTCGTCCACTTCGACAAAGGCGGGATCGTACACTATCGTGCCTCGGCTCACCAGACTCTTGAAGCGGGCATAAGCGGCCTTCGACAGGGCGCAGAAGAAGTCGGGATCCTCGATAACCGGGCTGTCGATCTGCTCGTCGGAGATCACCACCTGGCTGCGCACGTAGCCGCCCCGCGTCTCCGTGCCGTGGCTGACCAGCATAGTGGTGTGCAGGCCGGAGTTCACCGCGGCCGTGCTCAGGATCTGGCCCACGCGCACGACGCCCTGCCCGCCAAAACCGCTCACCAGTATCTCCACTCGCTTGGCCATCAGCGATACCTCCTCTGTATTTCCGCCACGTTGGCCTTGAGAGCCTCGGCGAACTCCGGCCGGCTGTTGCTGGCGTCGTAGTAGACGCCCGTCAGGAAGGCGATGTCCTTTGCCTTTCCCTCGGCGGGCTTGCCCGTGTGCTCCTTGAACCAGCGATAGACCTCGACCGGCTTCCGGGTGCCCAGCGCCCGGCCGGCGAAGTTGGTGACGCAGGGGAAGGGCACGTGGACCAACGAGAAGCCCTTGTTGTTGATCGCCTTCTTGATGCTCTCCACCGCCTCCTGCCCCTCCAGGCTGGTGTGCCTGGCAAGGAACGTCGCCCCCGCCTCCCTCAGCATGCCCAGCACGTCGCGCCCGTCCTGGACCCAGTTGGGCTCGCTCATGCCATAGGGGCTGCTGTCGGTGCGGTAGCCCACGGGGGTAGTCCAGCTGTACTGGCCGCCGGTGGATTGGTAGCCAAGGTTGTCACAGACGACGACCGTTATGTCGACGTTCCGGCGGGCGCAGTTGAGCAGGTGGAGGAGGCCAATGCCGAAGGAATCGCCGTCACCCACGGTCAGCACTATCTTCTTATCGGGCGGGAGCGCCACGCGCAGGCCCGTGGAGATGGCGTAGACCCGGCCATGAGTGCCGGCGAAGTTGTCGCCCTTCCAGGTGGCGAAGGTCTGCCTACCGGCGCAGCCAATGCCGGTGCCCCAGACCACGTCCTCGACGCCCAGCCCCAGCTGGTCAATGGCCATCACCACCTTCTTGTGGACCTGCCCGAGGCCGCAGCCGCTGCAGGCGGTGCTGGGTATCTTCCGGGGTCGCAGATACTTCTGTGCAAGAGGATCCATCTTACCAGGCCTCCCATTCCCACTCGTTTGCCCGCAAGGGTCTGCCGGCCAGTAGGTCGTCGATCACCCGCTGCAGCTCGGCCACGGTCGGCAGCTCGCCGCATTTGCCGAAGAAGTGCACTTCGCTGCCCCTGGGCATCGCCCGCTGCACCTCGCGCACGAGCTGGCCGTCGTAGTTCAGTTCGACGGACAGGTACTTCGTTGGCAGGTTGATCAGCTGGTCGGGGAAGGGCCACAGGCCGATCAGCCTCACGCCGCCCACCTTCAACCCGCGTTCCCGGGCCCGCTTGACGGCGCTCTTCACCACCCGGGAAGGGCTGCCGTAGGAGACCAGGACCAGGTCGGGGTTGTCGTCGACGAAGTAGGCGTCGTAGCGCGTGAGGAGGTCTCGATGGTTGCGCACCTTGTAGACCAGCCGGTAAGAGTGCTTGTGCTGTGCCTCCATCTCCTCGGTGTCGTAGCCCTCGGCCGTGGGCGTCCAGTCCGAGCAGGCGCCGCCGGTGTTGTGACCCAGCACGACAGGTGGGATATCTATCTCGTCGGTGGCGGGATAGAACTCCGGCCCCTCGTTGACCCGCCGCCGCAGCACCTGCAAGCCCATCTCCGCCAGCTCGCCAGGCGTTTCGGGAATTTGCAGGCTCTCCCAGCCGTCCGTGACCATCTGGTCGGCCAGGACGATGACCGGCATGCGGAAGCGTTCCGCCAGGTAGAAAGCCTCTACCGTCAGCGTGAGCGCCTCCTGCGCGCTCGCCGGGGCCAGCACGATGTTCTCGAAGTTGCCGCACTGGGTCGGGTAGCGGGAAAGATAGAACTCGCCCTGTCCGGGCGCGCCGGTAATGCCGCTGACGGGGCCCACCCGCTGGGCGTTGACGACGACCACCGGTATCTCGCTGCCGAGCGCCCAGCCGTAGGGGTCGGCGTACAATATGTACCCCGGACCCGAAGTCGCGGTCATCGCCTTGAGGCCACCGAGCGAGGCGCCGACGCAGATATGCAGCGCCGCCGTTTCGTCCTCGGCTTGCATGTAATAGCCTCCCACCTGGGGAAGCCGCCGCGACATGTTCTCGGCGATTTCGGTGGCCGGTGTAATGGGATAGCCGGCAAAGACCCGGCAACCGGCAAGGATCGCCCCCTCCGTGATCGCCGCGTTTCCGGTGTCGAGCACGCGCTTCATTCCGCACACCCCCTCTCGGTTACGGAGATGGCAAAGTCGGGACAGACGAAGATGCACTCGCCGCAGCCAATGCAGCCGTCCTCTTTCGTCGCCAACATCGGCCGATAGCCGCGGTCGTTGGTGTAGTCGGCCCAGGAATAGACGCCGAGCTTGCAGGCCTCGGCGCAATAGCCGCACTCCTTGCAGGCATTGGCATCCACCGTCACCCGGTAGTCGAGCAGGTCGCAGTTCAGACAGCGCCCAGCCTCGCGACGGGCGGCAGCCGCGGCGTAGCCCACCTCGACGGTCGCGAAGGTGCCCAGCCTCTCGCCGAGATCGACCCTTCCCGCGTAGGGTCGCCCCGTGCCTTTAGGTGCCGGCTCGCTCCGTGCAGCCGCGGCACCGTTGGCGGTCGTCCCCTCGATATGTCCGCTGCCGCCCAAGTACCGAT
The DNA here is from genome assembly GCA_021847625.1 of Chloroflexota bacterium. Next base: position 152 of record JAJZQK010000635.1, on the reverse strand, counting down.
CGATCGCCGTCGCCGCCCTTCGTCCCTGGGCGATGGCCTCGATGATCATGCCTGGCCCCGTCATGGCGTCGCCGCCGGCGAACACGCCCGGCATTCCCGTGGCGAGGGTCTCCTTGTCGGCCACGAACGTACCGTCCTTCTTGAGCCCCAGG
>JAJZQK010000634.1 GCA_021847625.1 Chloroflexota bacterium | reverse complement strand
TACGCTCTGTAAAGAAGTGGTCATGCGTGAGACCTCCTCAGACGTGCGTAGTTCTTACCCGATCCCTGCCGGCCCGCCTTGCGCGGGCAAAACAATCCTCCGCCCAACTAAGCGTCTGAGCGAATCAGATGCTGCTTGAGGCCCCCCGGGGTTAGAGGTGAACTCGGATGAGTTCGGCCACTGAGGTACCCAGTCCCCATTTATCCATAATGCAAGCAATTGCCTGCGACCGGACCGCCGCGGTCCGCGTCTTTGGCGCCCAGTATATCAATTGTGTCAACAGTCAAACGGGCTGCAGCCTGGGCAATAGGCGCAGCAGCACTTCGTTCTCAAGTAGCCATCCCTTCGGCGTGAGTCTCAGAGAGCCTTCCTCGATGGCCAAGAGGCCGATTGCGCTCATCTCCTCGATCTCGTCGCCACAGAGGCGGAGCAGGTCCCACCCGTGCCGAGCCTGAAAGGAGGCGACGTCGACGCCTTCCGCCAGCCGTAGACCCAGCATCAGCGTATCCTGCGCCTCGTGCGTCTCGTTCAGCGCCGTCGAATGGACCACGGCCCTTCCTTCCCGGCGTACTAACGCGACGTACCTCCGCGGTTCACGCTCGTTGCTGTAACGGGAATGGCCGAAGAAGGAATGGGCGCCGGCCCCGAAGCCCAGGTAGGGCTGATTACGCCAGTAGATCAGGTTGTGCCGAGAGCGAAGGGGGGCCCTCCCCTGCTCTGGCCGCCTTGCCCAGTTCGAGATTTCGTAATGCTGGTAGCCGGCGGCCGCCAGCGCCTCGTGAGAGACCTCGTAAAGCGTCGCCGCCTCGTCCGGCGTGGCTGGCACGACGGTACCGGCGGCAACCGCCGCGGCCAGGGGCGTTCCCTCCTCCACGCTCAGGGCATAGAGGGAAAGATGCTCCGGCGCCAGATCGATAGCCTGTCGCAGGCTCCGCAGCCAGCCATCCGCTGTCTGCCCGGGCAGGGCGTAGATAAGGTCGAGATTGACGTTCGTGAAGCCGGCCAGTCGCGCCCATTCGTAGGCGGCCCGGGCGTCGGCGGCGAAGTGGATGCGCCCCAGAAACCGCAGCTCTCGTTCGTCGAAGCTCTGCACCCCCAGGCTGAGCCGGTTCATCCCGGCTTCGCGAAGGGTCGCCAGACCTTGTTTCGTCAGCGTCCCCGGATTGGCCTCCAGCGTGACTTCCGCCTCCGCGGGCAGAGTGAACAGGCGGCGCGCTTGCTCGACGATGGCGGCCACGGCCGGGGTCGGCAGCAGCGAGGGCGTCCCGCCCCCGATGTAGAGCGTCGTCGCCCTGGGGCCGTTGGCCCGGGCGACGACGGTCGCCATCTCCGTCAGCGTGGCCTCGACGTACTCGTCGATCATACCCTCGCGCCCCGCGTACGAGTTGAAGTCGCAGTAGCGGCACTTGGACCGGCAAAACGGTATGTGAACGTAGATGCCTAAAGCGGAGCCCGTCTCTGATCTCATCGGACCAAAATCATAACATAACGTTCGTCGCCGGCGCATGCGGGCCGGGGCGCGGGGCATTCGCGTCCCCTCGGCGGCGCCGGGTCGCTCTCGCCGGGGCGGAGCCATCCTCGACCGCTCTTGCCCAGCCGGTCCGTGGGCGGTTACAATGCAGGAGATGGCTTGTTAACCACAATCCGTTCTGATGCAGGAGAGGAGAGGAGCATGGCCGGTGATTTCGCGGCGGCCGACACTGCCTTGGGCCTGACCCAGGCTTTGGTGCGCATTCCCAGCGAGAACCCGATAGGCAAGGAAGCGGAATGCGCACGGTTTGTGGCCGAGTGGTTCCGCCGCCTGGGCGTGACGGTCACGGTGGATGAATTGGCGCCGGGGCGGCCCAACGTCATCGCTCGTCTGCCCGGGGGGAGCGAGCCGCCGTTGGTCTATCTCGCGCATCTCGACACGGTGCCGGCCGGGCAGGGCTGGTCGGTAGATCCTTTCGGGGGGATCGTCCACGACGGCCGCCTTTACGGTCGTGGCGCTGCCGACATGAAGAGCGGCGTAGCGGCGGCGATGATGGCGATGAAGCAGATCGCCGAGTCGGGAATCGTCCCTAAGCGCGATTTCCTCGTGTGTGCAACCGTCGACGAGGAAGGGGCGAGCATGTTGGGTGCCGTCGACCTGGTAAAGAGGGGCCTGGTCGGCGCCGACGCCCTCATCGTGGCCTCCGAGCCGACCTCGCTCGACCTCGTGGTAGCCCAGAAGGGGGTCATGTGGTATCGGCTCGAGACGTGGGGCAAGATGGCGCACGCGGGCACTCCGCACATCGGCGCCGATGCCCTCTACGGCCTGGCCAAGGCTATCGTCGCCATCAAGGAGGCGTTTGCGGCACTGCCTTACGATCATCCGATACTAGGGCGGGCGACGGTGACGGTGGGGCAGGCGGCGGGCGGCGTCAAGACGAACGTCGTTCCCGACCAGGCCTGGGCGGAGATCGACACGCGCCTGGTGCCGCCGCTAATGCCGGCCGCGGCCGAGAGCATGATCCGTGAGGTGGTTGAGGCCGCCGCTAGCTCGGTGCCTGGCGTGCAGGGGGCGGTGAGCGTCGTCACGATAGACCGCCCGCCGGTGGAGGCGAGCGCGGACTCGCCCTTGCTGCCGGCCTTCGCCGAGGCTTTCAAGGAGGCCACGGCGAAGGAGATCCGCCAGTCCGGCTTCCCGGCCTATACGGACGCGGCGATCATCGCCGCCATGACCGGGAACCCGAACTGCGTCTTGTTCGGCCCCGGCCACCTGGAGCAAGCGCACACCGTGGACGAGTTCGTGCCCGTCGAGGAGATAGAGGTCGCCGCGGCAGTGCTCGGGCGCACGGCGGCAATTCTGCTTGGGCCGTGACAACCGTACCGGGACAGTGTATAATTCGTCTGTTTGTTTTGGCCTTTCGCCACACGATTTAGTGTGGCGAAAGGCCAGGATGGCCAAGAAAGAAAACGATCAGCGAGCGGAGCGCCGTGGCTACTTGGGGGGGCGCTCCCAGGGGAGATAGATTGGGATGCGCAGGACTCACACTTGCGGTCAATTG
>JAJZQK010000633.1 GCA_021847625.1 Chloroflexota bacterium | reverse complement strand
GCCGTCGGCAGCGTACTCGCTGCCGTAGGGACCGCGCTCCCCGAGACGCTCATCCCATTCATCGCCATCCTGGCCAAGGGGGGTGTGTCCGGCAGTGCCGTCGGTACCGGCGCGATTCTGGGCGCCCCGTTCATGCTCTCGAGCCTGGCCATTTTCGTCTGCGGGATCGCCGTGCTGGGATACGCCTCATCGGGAAGGCGGTCGCGCACCATCACGATCAATCGGGCCGTGCTGCAACGCGACCTGTCGTTCTTCCTCGTCATCTACTCGGTGGCCGTCATCCTGGGTCTTGTGGATCTGGGCCCCTTCAAGCACTACCTGGCACTGCTGTTCGTCATGGCCTACGGGGTGTACGTCTTCTTCACCATGCGCTCCGAGGGTGATCTGGATGGCGACATGCGCTCGCTCTACTTTCATCGCGCGGCGGAGGAACCGGGGATGCGGCAAATCGTGTTGCAGGTCTTCGTTGCCTTGGCGGCTATCGTGTTCGGGGCCGAACTCTTCGTCGATCACATCACCATCATCGCCCTCGGGCTCCACATGCCGCCCCTGGCCATCTCGCTCCTGCTCACGCCGCTCGCCACGGAGTTGCCCGAGAAGTTCAACAGCGTCTCCTGGATGCGGGAGCGCAAGGACGCCCTGGCGCTGGGCAATATCACCGGGGCCATGGTGTTCCAGAGCGCCTTCCCGGTGGCCATCGGCATCGGCTTCACCGCCTGGAGGCTCGAAGGCGAGGGGCTGTTGGCGGCGATGCTCGCGCTGGGTTCGGCTGTCCTTCTCCTCGTCAGGGTGCGCCTGACGGGGTCCATGTCCTGGCCGTCCCTGCTGGCCGGAGGCGTCTTCTACGTGGCGTTCGTCACGGTCACGCTGGTGCACATCCTCTGACAGCGAGGCGGCGGATCCTCGACGGTCCAACGCGTCCAGGCGAGGTTCTCCCTCCCTCTTGACTCCAAAAGGATAATGAGTACACTGAACCCACTGAACACACTGTTTCAGGGGTCCGGGGGGGGCGATGGCAAGACCAACGCAGCGGCATCGGGGCGTTTCGCGTCCGAGGTCGGCCGACATCATGATCGACGAGATCACCGACCTCGTGGTCAAAGGGGAGTACGGTCTCGGCGACCGCATCGGATCCGAACTCGATCTCATCGAGCGATTCGGCCTGAGCCGGGCGTCGGTGCGCGAGGCGCTGCGGATACTCGAGCGCGAGGGGATCGTCTCGGTCAAGCCGGGCCCGACCGGCGGCATCTTCAGCGCCTACCCCGGCATCAGGCCGCTGGCCAGGTCGATCGACCTCTACGGGGCGTTCCACGAGGTGACCCCGGACGACCTGGTCGAGGCGCGGATGGAACTCGAGGTCCTCACCACCCGACTGGCGGCGGTGCGGGCCACCGCCGAGGACATCGCCGGACTCGAGGGGTTCAACTCCGAGTGGATCCGGCTCGTCGGCGTGGGACCGACCGAGGCGGCTGCCAGGGTGAACGTCGGCTTCCACGTGGCGCTGGCTCGCGCGGCGCACAACCCCGTCTTCGTGGCCTTCATCGACGCGCTCGAGGGCCTGCTGTACGAGACGGCGCTCGAACCCAACTATCCGGACCGCAAGCTCGACTACGTGGTCTACAGCCACGAGTACATCCTCGAATCGGTGCGACAGCACGATGCGGACGAGGCGTCGGCGCGGATGCGCCGCCATCTCGAGACGTTCCGCCCCAACGCGTGGAAGAAGGCGCAGGCGGATAGGAGGGCGGCCGCGGACGCGGGCCGCGACGGCGACGGCCCTCCCGAACCGGGAGACCTGTAGGAAACGGACTGTAGGAGCGGTTCGGCGCGACGCCGCCGCGGCGATCCAAACGAGGGGGGTTTCTGTGCAGTACGTCCAGTACTTGGTTTTCGGATTGGTCACCGGAGCCATCCTGCTCCTGGGGACCGTGGGCTTCTCGATGGTCAGGAGGACCGAGAACTTCCTGAACATCGCCCATGGGCAGTACGTCATGCTGGGCGCCTTCCTTGGCTACACCTTCTACTCCACCCTGCACCTGAATCTCCTCATTGCGGGCGGCTTGGCCATCGTCGGCACGATGTTCCTCGGTTGGGCTTTCAACGAGGTCGTCTTCAGACCCATCCGCTCGTACGGGGGCCTGTACCTGCTGTTCAGCAGTGTGGGCGTGGCGTACGTGATCCACGGGACGATAGAGGTCATCTACGGTCAGACGCCGAAGTCGTTCCTGATCGCCCCGCCGTCCCAACTGGTCATCGCCGGATACCCGGTGATCTCCAGCCTGCAGGTGCTGATCATCGTCGTGGCGGCGGCCTCGGCCGTTGGGCTGCATCTCTTCCTCACCAGGTCGCGCATGGGCATGGCGGTGCGCGCCATGTCGAGCGACTTCTACCTGGCCCAGACCAGAGGCATCAAGACCCCCAGGGTGTCGACGGTCGTGTGGCTGCTGAGTTCGGCCCTGGCCGCCCTGGCCGGCTTCCTGCTGGGCGTCTACGGGACGGTGTACACGGACATGGGATGGGCGGTGATCCTGCTCATCCTCTCCGCCGCCGTCCTTGGTGGCGTGGGGAGCATCTATGGAGTGATGGTCGGCTCCATGCTCATGGGCATCGGCATGGAGATGAGCGTCATCTTCCTCAACCCCGCCTACAAGTCGGCTGTGGCCTTCGTCATCGTCATGCTGGTCCTCGTGTTCAAGCCCGAGGGCATCCTTGGGGGAGGGGAGAGCCGATGAGCCAGGTCGTGTTCATCTCCGGGGTCGTGATCGTTGTGGCGATCTACGCCATCCAGGCCCTGTCGCTCAACCTGAAATTCGGCACGCTGGGCCTGATCGACCTGGGCGTGGTGGGGTATTTCGCCATCGGAGCCTACGCTTTCACCCTTATCACCGTCCCGCCGCCGACCGCACTCGACAGCTACCGTTTCGGTCTTGGTTGGCCGCTGTGGGCCGGTTTCCTGCTCGCGCCCATCATCACGGGTGTGTTCGCACTGCTGGTCGGTCTTCCGGCGCTCCGCCTGCACGGGGACTACCT
>JAJZQK010000632.1 GCA_021847625.1 Chloroflexota bacterium | reverse complement strand
CGAGGACCCCCTACGACGGGGCGGGCCTTGATCCGCTTCTGCAGAACCTCTGGATGGCTGTCCATCCGCCGAATCTCTACCTTGGGTTCATCGGCATGGCCGTGCCTTATGCGTACGGCATGGCCGCATTGATCAGCGGGCAGGGCAACGACGTTTGGATTCGCCTAACACGCCGATGGCTGCTGGTCGCATGGACATTCCTGACGCTGGGGCTCATCCTCGGAGGCTACTGGGCCTACACGGAACTCGGGTGGGGCGGTTACTGGGCCTGGGATCCGGTGGAGAACGCCGCGCTCATGCCCTGGCTTGCGGCGACCGCCCTCATCCACTCGGGCATGGTTCAGGAGCGGCGAGGAATGTTCCGCTTCTGGAACATGCTGCTGCTCTCAGGAGCATTTCTGCTCACGGTGTTCGGCACATTCTTGACGCGAAGCGGCTTTCTGCCCTCGGTCCACACCTTCTCGAACTCGCCGGTGAGCTTCTACTTCTTCCTCTACTTCCTCGCCGCCCTGGTCTTCTCTTCATACGTGCTCTGGTCTCGGAGGCATCTCCTGCGCGAGGACGGACGTTTTGACAGTCTTGTGTCACGGGAATCAAGCTTCATGCTGAACAACGTCCTCCTTGTGCTCGCGACGGTCGCGATCTTTTGGGGCACGATCTTCCCGGTGATCTCCGCCGACATTCTTGGACGGACGATGGTCGTGACCAGCGGCTTCTTCGACCAGACGACAGGACCGCTCGGGGATCTCCTGGTGCTTGCGATGGGCTTGGCGCCGGTGGTCGGTTGGCGACGTACGAACCCGAAACTGCTCAGGAGAGGCTGGCTGTTGCCGGTCCTGATTGCCCTGGTGGCGACAGCGCTCGGCTGGACGTTCCTTGCTCACATAGGGCTGCGAGCAGACTGGCGGGCCCTGGCCACGCTGGCCACGGTCTCGTTCACATTCGCGACGCACTTCCGGGAGTTCATCCGGGTTCTATCCCCAAGAATGCGGTCAAACAGATCGAAGTCCGCCCCGGCGCTCTGGCATCGCCTGAGACGTAACGGACACCGCTATGGCGGATTCATCACCCATGTCGGCGTCGCAGCCATGCTCATTGGCCTCGCGGCATCCTACTTCTACCGCGAGGAGGCGAGCTACACCCTGACGAGACCCGGGCAGGTGATCGCTGCCGGCGGGTATCGCCTGCGCTACGCAGGGAACGTGTATCAAGTGGTCGGGCAGGACACGGAGGTCTTGGCCGACCTGAGCATGCCGGGCTCGGGGGACCTTAGACCTGCGGAGATGCTGTATCCGGGGTACGAACAGCCGATCGCCCGTGTAGCGATCCGTTCCACGCCGCTTGTGGACCTCTACGTCGTCCTCACGTCGACACAAGGGCTGCACGGCGCAACGGTCGAGGTCTTCGTCGATCCGATGGTCTCCTGGCTTTGGGGCGGGGCAGCGACTGCGGTTGCTGGCGCCCTCATCTCCCTCGCGAGCCGCAAGCGCATCAGGGGCTCGCCGGCGGTCGCGCTCTCAAGGGGGCGATGAGATGCTGAACGCGGTCGTGCTTTTCACCTACGTCGTGGCCGGGTTCGTGCTCGTTGTGCTGCCTCTCCTGCGAGGCAGGGGAGATCTGGACCCGTTTTCAGAGGTTGACGAGCATATGGCCTTTAGCGTTCTGGCAGGCATGGAGGGTGAGGAGGAGGATGGATGAGTAGGCAGAGGCTCCTCCTACCGGTCGTCGTGGGATGCCTCGCAGCGCTCGGGCTTGCATCTCCTGCCGCTGCGGCAACCGGCGGGCTGAAGCTCGAGATCGTCGCGGTCCGCAAGGCCGATTTCGTCCAGGTCTGGGAGTCGGTACAGGTGCCCGGCACAGCTCCCCGCGTCGTCAACGTGGACATTCCCGCAAATGCCGATGCGGTCCGACTGGGGAGTCACGGGCAGATCGTTAGAGTCACGGAAGGCGATGTCGAGATTCAATCTCCAGGTGCGAGCGTCGTGCTGCTTTATCGTTTGCCGCCAAGCCAGCCGCTCGTCTGGGACGAGACGTTCGGGCAGCGAGTGGCGTCGGCCGTCCTTATGTTCGGGCCGGGCATTTACCCATCCGGTCTTGCCTCCGCTCCATTCCAGTATGTGACCAACACGGTGCTCGGCGGGACCCGGCTCAAGGTCTTTTCTGCAACCGATCTGCCACGGGGTCAGTCCGTGCTCTGGCCGATGACGCTCGGACACCCCGATCAACCGGTGGCGGACGCCTTCGCGGCGGGTCTCTTGGTCCTGCCCGTCGCGGGGCTCGTTTGGGGTTGGCAGCGGCTTCATGGCCGAGGCGCACATCCCGGACCGAAATCTGCAGACCAGAAGGCACGGTGACGTTCATGTCCTACGACACCATATTTCTGAACGCATTCCTCGGCATCGTATACCTCTGTTCGTGGGCTGTCCTGGTCGCGACCCTGGCGGTCGGATCGGCAGGAGGAACCGGGCAACCGGCGCGCAAGCGCGCAATTGCGTTTGCGGGCGGGTTTTCGCTGGCCTACTTGGTGATCAACCTGTATGGGACATCCATGTCCCAATACCTTCTGGCGCACCGCTTCGCGCTCGCCATGGGCGGGGCCATCCTTATCGTCTTGGAAGGTATCGGACTTCTCGGCGTTCCGATGCTCTGGGCGCGACTCAGGCATAGGCCTGCCGAGGACAAGAGTGACATCGACACGACCGGTGCCCTCCTGCTCGGGGCGGCAAGCGCTATAGCAGGTGGACTTTGCGGCAACGCGCAGGCGATCAACGCGGCGCAGGCGCTCGGCTACTCCGGCGACTGGGTTGCCGCAGCGGGGGTGACGTCGCTCGCCGCAATAGGCGGTTTCCTTGGCATTGTCGTGCTTCTCTACCTGTGGGATGCGCTAATCGCGCGACTTGGCGTCGGCAGATGGCGCCTACGAGTCGCAGGCGTCGGGCTCGTTCTCTTAGCGGGAGCGATCGCTCTCGGATGGGTTGCCTAGGGAGGAATTGCTTATGGCATGGCTTCGCCGGCGTATATGGCTGGTCGCGG
>JAJZQK010000631.1 GCA_021847625.1 Chloroflexota bacterium | reverse complement strand
GCCCCACCACTGGTGGGCGATGGTGTTGGCGAGCAGGCGGACGCCGGACTTGTCGCCGACGCGGGAGCCGAGGATGGCAGCGAGCTCGGGCGCCCAGACCGCGGGCAGAGTGTCATCGGGAATTTCGACGACATTGAGGTGCGGGGTCTCCGGCGAGCCGAAGTCCTCGCTGAAGAAGTCGTACTCCTTGGCGGCGGTCTGCGCGAAAGGGTTGCCGAGCGACTGGTGGGCGACGGTGAGGTAGACCTTGATGTTGCCGGGGCCAGCTGTGTAGGGGCCGAGGTAGCGGCCGGCGATGATGGTGCCAGGAAAGCCGGGCTTGTCCCACTTGAAGTCGAACTGGTCGCCGGGCTTGCCGCTGGCGAGGGTGACGGGATGCGAGGCGCCCTGCTGGCCGCTGCCGAAGACCTTCATGCCCTGAGGGACACGGAAGTGAATCTCGGCGGTGAAGCGGTCAGTGAGGTAACCGGTCATGGGGAACCAGCGGCCGGGATAGAGCAGGTAAGTAATCGGCTCTTCGATCGCGGCGAGCTTGAGGCCCTCGACGGGGCCGTCTTCGGCGCCGGTGATGACGCCTTCGTACTGGAAGGTCCAGACCTCCGGTTTGGTGTGGTCGATGGGTGTGACGGGCGTGACGCGGATGGTGCCGTCGGCGAGGCGTTCGCCGGTGAGGACCTTGCCGGTTGCGTCGGTAATCTGGGTGACTTTGAGCGCGGGATGGAAGCCGAAGCTGACGTCCGGGGCGGCGTCGGGCGCGGTGAAGGTGACGATGGCCTTGGCCGTGATGTGGTGGGTGGCGGTATCGATCTCGGCGTCGATGTTGTAGGCGGAGATGTTGAGCGCGGGGCGCTCGGCGCGCTGGGCGGCGGCGGGCGCGATAGCCAGCAGGACGAGCGTGGCTAGACCTGCAAAGAGCGGCAGGCGGGGCGATGGGGAAGCGGATGGTTGGAGCACGTTCCTACGACCAAGAGCAATCTTCATGATGTGGCAGCCCTTCATGCGGGAGTCACTGATTCTACATTGCCGCTCCTGCGGGTTCCGATTCAGGATGACACGGATTCCTGAAGCGGGGAAGCGAGGCCGGCATACGCGAGCGCAATCGTTGCGACGCGATCGACAGCGCTCGCAGCCGGTTGACCCTGCGGGGGATGCGAGGCAAGCAGGGCGCGGATGCGTGCGAGGTCCTGCATCATGGACTGACGCGGGCTGCCATCGGGTAGCAAAGGCGCGAGATGCAGGACGATGTTGGCGGCGGTGAAGTCGCCCTGAATGAGTTCGGGCACGGCGCGGCGGCCGGCGATGAGGTTGGCCATGGCGACGTGGGGCACGGTGACGACGCGCTGGGCGATGGCATAAGTAAGCGGGGAGACGCGGTAGACGACGACGAAGGGATTGCCGATGAGGGCGGCTTCGACGGTAGCTGTGCCGCTGGCGACAACAGAGGCGCGGGCGTGGTGGAGGGTGGCCCTTGCATCGCCAGTGAAGCGGACGGTGAGGTTCTGCCCGAGCTGGCCGACGAGTTGAGTGGTCATTGCGCGCTGGGCAGCCGTGAGCGTGGGAGCCAGCGGGATGAGGAACTGAGCCGGGCCGCGGTCGCGGAGAAGGAGGTCGGCTGCGCGGAGGATTTCAGGGAGGTTGTCGCGGATTTCGCGAGCGCGGGAGCCGGGCAGCAGACCAATCCAGGGCAGGGTGGGATCGAGCTGGTGCTGGAGGGCGAAGTCGGCGCGGGAGATGGAAGGCAGGGGCAGATCGGCGAGCGGGTGGCCGACGAAGCGGGCGCGGACGCCGTGGTCCAGGTAAAACTGCTCCTCGAAAGGGAAGATGACGAGCATCTCGTCGACGTACTTCTGCACGAGCTTGATGCGGTGCTTCTTCCAGGCCCAGAGCTGGGGACTGACGAAGAAGAGCACGGGCACGCCGAGGCGGTGAAGCTGCGCGGCGAGACGGAAGTGGATGTCAGGGAAGTCGATGAGGATGGCGACCGAGGGCGGGCGGCGACGGATGGCGCTTTTGAGCTTACGAAACTCGCAATAGATACGCGGGAGGTGATGGAGGACCTCGGTGATGCCCATGACGGCCATGTCTTCGGAGCGGACGATGCGGTCAAATCCGGGATTGAGGCCGGGATTGAGGCCGGCGGCGGCCATGCGGTCTCCGCCCATGCCGTAGAAGGATGCGGACTGGCCAATGGAATGGAGGCGGGCCTGGAGCGCGGCGATGAGCAGCGCGCCGTAGTGCTCGCCGCTGGCCTCACCGGCCGAGATGAAAAAGGTTGGCTCGGACATGGATGCGCGGACCCTCGCTTCGCGCTCGACCTCATGATAACGGGTTTGCGGTGAGAGCGTAGTTTCAGCTAAAAAGCGAAGATGAGACGAAAGTAGCCAAGCGAAAACACGCAAACGAAATGTGGAAAACCGTAAATAAATTTAGAGTCCCCGATAGGGGATCGGTAAACCCCTCGCCTTCAGGCGACGGATGGGGCTAGGCTTGTAGGGATGGAAGACTACAAGCGTGGCAGCCACACGGTGTGGGATTGTAAGTACCACTTGGTGTGGACGACGAAGTATCGGTATGAGGTGCTTGCCGGCGACGTGGGACAACGCTGCCGAGAACTGCTTCGAGAGATTGCACGCAGCCAAGAGATGGTGATCTACGCTGGGTCGATCAACCGGGACCATGTGCATATGCTGATTGGGATACCGCCACAAATCTCGGTGTCGCGGGCAGAGCAGTATCTGAAAGGCAAGAGCTCGCACAAGCTGTTGAGCGAATATGCCAGCCTGCTTAAGCGTTATTGGGGGCAGCATCTGTGGGCACGGGGCTACTGGGCAGCAACGAGCGGAAATGTAACAGACGAAGTCTGGAAGCGATATATCGAGGAGCAAAAGCCTCCGACGCCAGACGATGATTTCAACGTGGTGTAATCGGCCGCATGGCCGATCAATCCGGCTTCCAGCCGTAACCGAAGCCACCGCCTGTTAGGCGGTGGAGCATTCACGGGGGGTGGGGTATTTCCACTCATGACGACTGCTGCG
>JAJZQK010000630.1 GCA_021847625.1 Chloroflexota bacterium | reverse complement strand
GCGCGACAGTAGATGTAACCTTCTCTGGCGCCGATGGCGTAGGCGGCGATGAGCATGCCTTCGAGGACGGTGTGGGGGTCGCCCTCCAGTATCGACCTATCCATGAAGGCGCCGGGGTCCCCTTCGTCGGCGTTGCAGATCAGATACTTCGGTTCGCCGGGCACCCTCTGGCAGAGCTCCCACTTGAGGCCGGTGGGGAAGCCAGCGCCGCCGCGCCCGCGCAGCCCGGCGTCCTTGACCGTGGTGATGACATCGCCCGGCATCATCTCGTTGAGCACCTTGCCCAGGGCAGCGTAGCCGTCGCGGGCGATGTATTCCTCTATGTTCTCGGGGTTGATGAGGCCGCAGTTGCGCAGGGCGATGCGAACCTGTTTGCCGTAGAAAGGGATGTTCCGGTAGAGCGGCAGGGCCTCGGCCGAGGCCGGCTCGTGGTAGGTCAGACGGGGAACGACACGCCCCTTCACCAGCGTCTCGCCGACGATTTCGGGAACGTCGCTCGGCTGCACCTGGCAGTAGAAGATGCCTTCCGGATAGATTATCATCACCGGGCCCATCGCGCAGAAGCCGCGGCAGCCCGTTTGTACCACCCGAACCTCGTCGGCTAGTCCGTTGCGTCCGACCTCCTGCACCAAGGCCGCGAGCACGTCCTTGGAATCGGAGGCGGTGCAACCCGTACCGCCGCACACCAGCGCGTGCGCTCGGTAGAAAGGCTCTCCCATTAAGAAATCCTCCTGTTGCGTGGCCGGGGACCCGGGGCTCTTGGCGGGCAGAGGCTGATGCTAGGTTTCAGCTTTGCCGACGACCCATTCCTCGACGACCCGGCCGTTCACGAGGTGCTCTTCGATCAGCCGCGGTACCATAGATGGTTTCACGTTGCCATATGTTATGCGAGGACCGCTCGCCTGCTCGATGTCCACCAGTGGTTCGCGCACGCACATGCCGATGCAGCCGACCGTGGTAACGTGGGCGTCAATATCGCGAGCCTGCAGCTCGTCGAGGATGGCGTGCATCACCTCGCGTGCGCCCGCGGCGATGCCACAGGTCCCCATGCCAACCGTTATCTTCGTCCCCGTGTCCAACCTCACCTTCATCTGCTGTCGGGCTTCATCCCTAAGCCGACGCAACTCCTCCATCGTTCGTACCTTCGGCATTACCATCTCCTCTATACAGTCCTGCAAAGCCTTCCGTCAGAAGCTCGCGCAGCCAGTGCCTCACCTTAGGGTGCGAGAGAGGCACATCCTCCAGCTCCGAGGCCACGTCGGCCGAGTCGAACTTGAATACGCTATCGCCCACGCGATGCCTGTAGCGCAGCACTACCGGCGGCTCGCGGAGCAGAACGCTGAGAATCGTGCTCGTCATGTCGCCCAGCGGGGCGCGGTCGATGTGACTCAGCCGGAACCGCGCGGTGACGCTCGTCCCGCGGCCGAGGGTCGATTCCACCCGCAAGTCACCGTCGCAAAGCGAAGCGGCGGCGGCCAGCATAGGCAGGCCGAGCCCCACCCTGCGGGTAGTGCGCGACGTCACAAACGGATCTGTCGCCTCCCGCACCAAGTCGGGCGCCATGCCTCGTCCATTGTCCGTAACCACGATTTCCAGGTGGTCTGCCTCCCGATCTTCGTCGACGTCGAGGGCGATCTCCGTGGCCTCCGCCTCCAGCGAGTTCTGCAGCAGATCCAGGACATGAAGCGACAGCTCGCGCACTTTACTCGGCTCGCTCCCCGCCGGCTGGCTCGCGCAACCCGCGCACGATACGGACGGCGCGTTCCGGGGTCAGGCGCCCCACGACTTTGTTGTCGATCACCGCCACGGGCGAGAGGCCGCAGGAACCCAGACAGTAGACGACCTCATTGGTGAACTGGTAGTCGGGCGTAGTACCGCCGGGCTTGACGCCCAACTCCCGCTCCAGGGTCTCGATGATCTTCGCCGCGCCGCGGACGTGACAGGCCGTACCGTCGCAGGCTTTCACGATGTGCCTCCCGCGTCGGGTCAAGTAGAACTGTGAGTAGAACGTCACGACGCCGTACACCTGGCTGAGCGGAACCCCCAGCCCCTTGGCTATGGCAACCAACACTTCACGGGGAAGGTACCCGTAGGTATCCTGCGCCTGCTGCAACATGGGAATCAGCGACCCTTTTGTCCCCTTGTACTTGGCCAGTATCTCATTTACCTTGGTGAGGTCAAGAGCCTCCGCCCTGGCGGTAGCCATGTGCCCTCCTTCGCTTCCGCGGTGCCTACCCGCCCCGCTCGGATGCTGCATCGATTCGGTCAGATAGGGACTACTACTTCCCTAGCATGATAAAGTAACCAATGAATATGTTCAATATCTGATAGTAGCTATCTTGCTGTGGCGTAGCCCATCTTGGCGAACTAGTAGTCTGGAGCAGCGCCGCGTTCGGCGGGGCCAGGAGATCACCCAACATAACCAGTCCAAGGCATCACCGCCCGCTCGTCGACAAGCCGCGCCCGCCCAAACCAAGGCAGGCCAGGCGAACCTCGGCAAACGACGCCTCTGCCAGCCAGAAGACGGTCTTCACGACGCCAATTTCCGCGAGGAAATGGGCATCCGACGACTGGACGAGGCGTTTCCCTGCCAGGGAAGGGTAGACCAGGGCAGAAGCAGACGGGTCCGCGAAGCGGGAGACCTCAAAGGCGGGGGCCTTCAGATCAGGGGGCAGGAAGCCAAGTTGTCCGAAGAGACCGAAGGCCGTGCGGTCGACGTGGGCTGGGATTGCTAGTCCTCCCCTGGCGGCGACCAAGTCCACGATGTCGGTCAGAGCCAGGTCGGTGGCAGTGATGAGCAGTCGCTCGTTGATGCCCATCATCTCGTCGTCGGCGTCGACCACAATCTGCGTGCCGAACGCTCGCTCGTCGTTGGCGAGCGGCGGCAAGTGGCGGTAGATGTGTTCCTGCCATTCCAGAGCCTCGTCGGCGCTGGCAAAGAGCGTCAGCACGTGAACCTCTTCTCGGCTCGTCACTTCCAGACCTGGGATGACGGTGAGGCCCGTGCCCTGGGCAGCGGCGACGAACGCCTCCGC
>JAJZQK010000629.1 GCA_021847625.1 Chloroflexota bacterium | reverse complement strand
TGCGCCTCGCCCGGCTCCTACCTGGCGACCTCAACCACGTCCAGTTCCTCAACAGCGGCTCCGAGGCCGTGGAGACGGCCCTGAAGGTCGCTCGCCAGTGCGCCAGGCAGACCTACCCGCGGCAGAACAGACACAAGATCATCGCCCGCTATCGTGGCTATCACGGCTGGACCCTCGGCTCCCTGGGGGCGACCGGCCAGTGGGTACGCAAGGTCCACTTCGAGCCCCTCATCGCGGGCTTCGTCCACGTCCGCCCGCCGGACACCTTCCGCCTCTTCACCGGGATGAGCCCCAACGACGCCGCCCAGCGCCTGGCCGAAGAACTGGAGGAGGTCATCGAGTTCGAGGGGCCGGAGACCGTCGCCGCCTTCATCGGCGAGCCCATCATCGGCGGCGGGGGCGTGATCGTGCCCCCTGACGAGTACTGGCCGCTGATCCGCCGGGTCTGCGACAAGTACGACGTGCTGCTGATCCACGACGAGGTGATCACCGGCTTCGGCCGCACCGGGCGGATGTTCGCTTCCGAGCACTGGGGCGTCGTGCCAGACATCATGACCATGGCCAAGGGCATCAGCAGCGGCTACGTGCCGATGTCGGCCACCGCCGTCACCGACCGCGTCTTCGACGCCTTCAAGGGCGACGCCACGGACAACGTGCAATTCAACCAGATCAGCACCTTCGGCGGCCACCCCGTGGCTTGCGCCGTGGCCCTGGAGAACCTCTCCCTCATCGACGACCTGGGCCTGGTCGCCAACGCCGCCAGGACAGGGGAGCGCCTGGAGGCGGGCCTGCGGCAACTGCTCCGGCATGACCTGGTGGGTGATGTCCGCGGTAAGGGGATGATCTGGGGGGTCGAGCTGGTCGAGCCCGGCACGCGCGACCCTCTGCCCCAGGCCAGGGTCAACGCCGTGATGAGCGAGGCCCAGAAGCGGGGCCTGCTGATAGGCAAGAACGTGGGCACCGTCCCCAAGCTGGAGTGCGTGCTGACCATCGCCCCGCCCCTAGTGGCGGGAGAACAAGAGGTCGACTTCCTCGTCAGTACCCTCGACGAGGCGATCACGGCCGTGGCCTCCGCGTAGATGGCCATAGGCTACGAGTAATTCCCGGGGTTGACGGTTCAAGTGCAGGGTAGATCGGCATCCTTGGCTCCGCTGCGCCACAGGGGCTTCCGGCTCCTCTGGCTATCCTCCCTTAGCTGGTACTTCGGCCGCTGGATGGACGTCCTCGTCACCGGCTGGGTCACGCTGCAGATCACCGACTCGGCCTGGCTCGTCGCCATGATCGGCTTCTACCGGAGTATCCCCGTGCCGATCTTCGGCGCCTTCGCCGGTGCCATCGCCGACCGTGTGGACCGACGGCTCTTGGTGATAGCCACCGAGACGATAAACGCGCTCACTGCCCTGTCCATCGCCCTCCTCTTCATGGCCGACAGACTCGAATACTGGCATCTGGCCGTCGCCAATCTGCTGCTCGGCTTCGCCTGGTCCATCGAATGGCCGAGCCGGCGGGCGATCATCCCCGACCTTGTCGGGCGCGAACTCATCATGCCGGCCGTCGTCTTGGACTCGATCTCGATGAACTTCAACAGGACCCTCGGCCCGCTGCTCGGGGGGGCTCTCCTGGCCACTCTGGACATCCCCGGCTGCTACCTGCTGCTGGCGCTCCTCTACGCTGGCGGTCTCGTGCCGTTGCTGTTGCTCCGTCTGCCGGCTAGCACGCGGGCCAAGTCGGCCTCGGCATTGCGTTTCCTTGGGGAAGGGCTCGGCTTCTGCGTCAAGCAGGACGTCGTGCGGGGAATCCTGCTGATAACGGTCTTGATGAACTGCTTCTACTTCCCATACGTGCAGCTGCTGCCGGTGATTGCCCGCGACGTCTTCCATGTGGGGCCGGTCGCCCTCGGCTTCCTCTCCGCCGCCGACGGCATCGGCTCGATCATAGGCGCCTTCATCCTGGTGTCGTGGAAGAGACTGCGGCGCCACGGCTTGGTCTTCGTGGCGAGTTCAGTCGGCGCAACCGCGGCCCTTTTCGCCTTCTCCGTGTCGCCGATCTACGGCCTGGGGCTCGCCATGTTGATCCTCGGCGGGGTCCTCCACTCCGGTTTCACGACCTTCCAGAGCACGGTGATCCTGGGGGCCGTAAGCGATTCGCTCCGCGGGCGGGTGTTGGGAGTGCTGACGCTGGCCATTGGCAGTTCCCCGGCGGGGATGCTCCTGATGGGCGGCATTGCCGGCGCCCTGAGCGCATCCTGGGCACTGGGCATCAGCGGGGCGGCAGGCGTCGTGCTCAACACGGCCGCCGCCACCATTTCCCCCGGGCTGGTGGCGCACGCGGCTAAGCCGGCTGAGCCTACTGCCGCAATGTCCACTAAGCGCTCGGTAGCGAGCTCGGAGTAATACCGACTGCGGGTGTGAGTGGACGTACAGAAAGGCCCTTGGCCACCACCCACCCCGCGGCAACGGCCAAGGGCTGTTCGCTAAGGGGTTATCCACTAAGCATCCGCTACAGCGGATAGTCTCCCGTCCTGACGGCCTCCATGTGGGCGACGAGCGTCGCTCCGGACAGCATCGGCATCCCCGTGCTGCGAACCCGCAGTTGAGGGATCTCGTAGATCAGCTCGTCAAGGGCGGCTGCTGCCACTTCCCTCTTGCTCGCCTGGGGCATGCGCCGCATGGCCTCGGAGACGGCGCGATGGAAGGCATCCGCCGCGTCCATCGAGGCGTGGAGAAAGGCGCTCGCGTCGACCCCCCGGCGTATCGGCGCGTTTACCAGCGCACCACCCATGAAGGCGTGACCAAGGCAGAGCGCATGTATATCCAACCTTGCCAGCTTCATTAGGGAACGTCTGTAGTCGCCAGCATTGAAGTAATACGGGTAGTCTCCCGATTTGCCGCCCTGCCCCTGCACACAGTCGGCCGTGAAGAGATAGCCTTCCGTCCCCCAATAGTAGGCGACGTGGCCAGGCGTGTGGCCCGGGCAGTGAACGACGCTCAGCTCGATTCCCGCGCCCAAATCGATCAGATCGCCATCCGACACCGC
>JAJZQK010000628.1 GCA_021847625.1 Chloroflexota bacterium | reverse complement strand
TGGGACGGTTGGTCGCGGGTTGGGACTACGTGAACGGCGATTCCATCCCGGACGACGACAACGGCCACGGCACGCACGTCGCGGGCATCACGGGGGCAACCGGCAACAACGGCTCTGGCGTCGCCGGGGTCGCTTGGGGCGTTCGGATCATGCCTGTGAAGGTCCTGGATAATGCTGGCAATGGTTCTGGGTATGATGTCGCAGATGGTATCACGTTTGCCGTCGATAACGGGGCCAAGGTTATTAACCTGAGCCTCAGCGGCCCCAACGACCTCGCGCCGATACACGACGCGGTCAACTATGCCGTTGCTCACGGGGTCACAGTGGTAGCTGCGGCCGGCAATTGCGGTGACCCGGAACATCTCCAGTCTAACTGCAATGGCGTGAACTCTGTTGCCTATCCGGCGGCCTACCCCGGCGTCCTCGCCGTGGCCGCCACGGATCGTGCCGACGCCCGCGCCAGTTTCTCGACGCAGAGCTGGTATGTGGATGTCGCTGCTCCGGGCGCGAGCATTCTGAGCACGTGGTGGGATGGCAGTTACTATTGGAGCTCCGGTACCAGCATGGCCTCGCCCTTCGTCGCCGGGCTGGCGGGGCTGATTCTGTCTGTCTACCCTTACTACACGCCGACCCAGGTGGCGGAGGCCATCGTGAACAATGCCGACGACCTGGGCCCCGCCGGCCACGACGATGCCTTCGGCTGCGGGCGCATCAACGCTTACAAATCTCTACTCAATGGGGCGGTGAGCAGCGGGTGCGACGGCTGGACGGGGGCCTCGGCCACCGCCAGCGTGGCGGCCGTTCCCACGTCCATACCGGCCGGGGCCGAGTACCGTCCCGGCGTGCTGCTCGTGAAGTTCAAGGACTCGGCCACGCCCGACGAGCGTTCCAAGGCGCTGCACGGCCGGGGGTTGGCCGTGGGGCGCACGCTCAAGAGTCTGGACGTCAATGAGGTTGTGGTGCCGCCCGGCCGCGAGGAATATTACTTCCATGCGCTCAACGCCGACCCGGCCGTGGCCTACGCCGAGCCGGACTACCTCTTCCGCGCCATCCCGATCGAGCCACGGGCGGACTAGCCTCTCCGGTGAGCGCATTGGCGGCAGAAGAGGTCCGGGGAGCGGTCGGCTCTGGCCGTGGCCGTTGGTTTGGCGGGGCTCCTTGGGCCCGGTTCCTGCAGGTCGGTAAGTTGGCTGCTGGTGAGAAGCGGCTGAATAGTCCGGCCTTATCCTTGCTGCACGGTCGGCTGGTATAATAGTCCATCTGCTGCTCCACCGTCATTCCCGCGGAAGCGGGAATCCATCCGGTGCGCGGCCGGAGGGCGAACGCCGTTCGCCCCTACAAATAACGTTGGATCCCCGCTTGCGCGGGGATGACGATAAGGCTGGTCAAGAAGGCGCCGGAACGCAAACTGGATCCCCGCTTGCGCGGGGATGACTCCCCAAGGGCGTGCCCAAGCCCCCTACCATCCACTGGATCCCCGCTTGCGCGGGGATGACAGGAATGCTAGGAGAGCCTGCACCGTGCTCCCGGTAGCGAGCACCTGGGCAGCAAGGGCTGTGTCGTGGCATTTTGATTCGGCGGCAAGGGAGAGGAAGCGATGGCGGAGATCAAACTTGGTCTGAAAGGGGAAGCCACGGTTGAGGTGACCGAGGCCAACAGCACGCGCCACCTGGGCGACGTGCGGGTGTTCACGACGCCCAGCCTCGTCGCCCTGCTTGAGACGGCCTGCCTGACGACGGTGCGACCGTACCTCCCGGAGGGGCAGGCGACGGTGGGCGTCGGCATCAACATCCGCCACCTGGCGGCGACGCCGGTCGGCATGACGGTGCGGGCCACCTGCGAGTTGACGGAGGTCAAGGGCCGGGTCCTCGCCTTCAGGGTCGAGGCCCACGACGCCCGCGAGAAGATTGCCGAGGGCACCCATTGGCGGGCAATCGTGAACATAGAAGAGGTGGTCGCCCGCATCCGGGCCAAGGTCCAGTCCTGACCGTTGATCAAGAGACCGGCGAGTGGTATGGTTGATCTGCGATGACTAGGCTACATAAGTCACTGATCTCGCTCCTTTTCGCGGCGTTCCTCGCCCTTCCCCTGCTTCTGGGCTTTCCGGCGCGTGGCAGCGCCGGCCCGGCGGCCGCCCCCGAGGTGAGCGCCCAGGGGATTGCCCTCCTCGACGGCGCGACGGGACAGATGGTCTACGGCAAGAATCCCCACGAGCGCTTCGCCATGGCGAGCCTCACGAAAACCATGACGGCGGTCGTCGCCCTGGAGCACGGCGATATCGACCGCAAGGTGGTGGTCGACGTAACCTGGGATGAGATACCTGATAGCTCGATTATGGGCCTCTCCTTGATGGAGGAGCTGACGATCAGGGACTTGCTGTATGGGATGATGCTGCCCTCCGGCAACGACGCCGCCCGTGCCATCGCCCGGGCCATCGCCGGCGACGAGTATCGCTTTGCCCAGCTGATGAACGAGAAGGCCCGCGAACTGGGCATGACGGATACCCACTACGTGAACCCCCATGGCATGGACGCGGAGGAGCACTACTCCAGCGCCTACGACCAGGCGAAGCTCGGCATGTACGCCATGCAGAACCCGTTGTTCCGGAAGATAGTCTCCACGACGAGCATCACCGTGCGGGGCATCGGCGTCTATCCCCTGCGCAACATCAACCGCGTCCTCCTCAACTACGATGGTTGCGACGGGATCAAGACCGGCTACACGGACAACGCGCGCTCGGCGGTCATCGCCACGGCCGAGCGTGACGGCCGGCGAGTGTACGTGGGCGTGTTGCGCAGCTGGGACTACACGAGCGATGCCATAGCGATGATGGATTACTACTTCCAGAACGGCCTGGGCGAGTTCCCCGAATCGGCGTCCACGCCCGCTCCCACCGCCGCCGCCTCGCCAACCGCCACGCCCCTGCACGACTGTCGGGGCACGGTTGAGGACGACCGCCGCCCGGGCATAAATGCGCCGGGCTCAGCCAACGAAGCCCGCCAAGGCGGGCTGGGGACGGGCCTGGATTGGCAGACGAC
>JAJZQK010000627.1 GCA_021847625.1 Chloroflexota bacterium | reverse complement strand
GGATCAGCCCACGTGGCGGACTCAGCGATCTCGAGGTGAGAGCCGCTCGCGTGGTCGCGGGTGAACAGACCGTCGTACATGTTTCGAATGACGGTCTCGGTTTCTCTGCTGCTATGGTCGGCCGGATCGAGCGTGACTGGTGCGCGGGCGAGCGCGACAGTCAGAGTTGTGTTGGCAGGGGCGGCCGCGGCAGCCGCCTGAGGCGCCGAGGTAGGTGCCGGCGCCGCGGCACCGGCAGGAGCGGCGCTGGTAGGGGCGGCACCCGCGGGTGCGGATGCGGGACTGGGTGGGGGCGTCGGGCTGCAGGCAGCCGCGACTCCCGCGATGCCCGCCAATCCCAGCGCGCGCAAAGCTTCGCGCCTGGATAATCGCTTGTCCCAGTAGCTCTTTCTGTCAGCCATCGCTATTCCTCCTACACGTGGGACCGTTGATCCTGGCACGGCAGGCTACTGGCCTGCCCTGCGACGACGGGCTCGTCGCGGATCAGCGTCTTCGCTTCATCCACGCTGAGGCCGGCAATCCCTAGACGGTCTGAGTTTCTTCCCTCCCTCCAGAAGTCGCGGCGGTACAGGGCACACGCCACGTCTACCAGGCCGCCGATAGTGCTCATCTCCAGCCCGGCCAGGCGGCCGAGAGAGGCGATCGGCACCAGGCCAGTCGGCACGTCTTCCAGTACGTAACGCGTCTCGATCGAAGTCGGTGCGGAGATGCCGGCGTATGCAGGGTTACTCCGCAGCCGCTCGTACAGGGTCTCTCCCTCAATGCCGTCATAGCTGAGACCCAGCCAGTCCGACGCGGACGTGGCCCGCACGCCATACGCCTCTGCCGTCGCGAGCCGCTCCTCGTCCACGGCCTCAAGCATTCTCACGACGGCAGGAGTCATGTCACGGTAGAACTCGAACTGCACGCCGGACTCGATCCGCGCCGCACTCAAGATGACGGTGGCGGGATGAAACACGGCTCCGATGTTGTCCAGGCCCGTCTCGATCACGTCTGCCGCCGCCACGAACTGGGGATAGATGGAGTTGAGAACCGAAAGCACCGCCGGAGTGTCTCTAGCGGGCAGCGCGGCCAGGGGAACCTGGCGCTTTATGGTCGTCACCCTTACGCACGCGGGCCCAGAGAGCCTGCAGGTATACAGAAGGGTCTGCGCCTCCGCCACCAGCACTCCGCCATCCACTCCGCGACCCCGCAGGATCTGCCGGAACTCCATCGCGCCTCCGGTTCGGCCGGGGTTCAGCACGACAATCTGTCCCGGTCTGAGATACGGGGCGCACGCCTCGGCCATAGCAGCGTGGGCGATCGCCGGCACGACCACGAGGATGAGGTCGGCCCCCGAGACCACGGGCTCGATATCGGTCGTCACCATCTCGAGCGGCCCGAACCCGACGATGGCATCCTCCAGTTGCACGCCGCCCGCGGCTTGCAGATGCGCGATCTCGTGGGCGAACTTGTTGTACAGCCGGACGCGATACCCCCGCCTTCCCAGGTCTCCCGCGAAGGCGTGCGCTCCGTTGCCCGCCCCGAGTACGGCGATCGTCGGGTTCGTCACCCTCACACCTCACTCTCTACATCGTGCCCGCGCTCGCGTGCCTCGGCACGTTGAGCTTGATCAACTCCCGCTTCATCACCCTGAGCGCCTGCTCCGGATCCACCCGCCCGTAAAGCCCGCCGAGGATGCTCACGAGGTACTGGGCATCCATGAGCACTTCGCCGTTGGGCCGGAGCACGTTGGGCTCGGCCGGGTCGTAGAGCACGCCAGACGCTATCAGCGCGAGGTCGTCCAGGTAGCCGGGGGCCTTTTCCTGGTACTTGTGATACACGGTGCCGCCTATCAGGATCACCGACACCGGTTGGTTAAGCATGTTGACGCCGTACTGCAGGAAGTAGGTTTCAGTCTCCTCCACGTAGCCCGCGTGCTTTCGCGTTGCCGTGGCGAGGATCTCCCGCGCTAGCCAAGAGCGGGCGCTGTTCTCCAGCGCCGTGTCCGGCAAGACGTGTGGGTTCGCGGAGAGGAAGCTCAGGTAGTCGTCGAGTTCCACCTCGACGTGGCTGTTGCGAGATACCAGGAAGTGGGAGAACTGGCCGTCCCCAGGCATGAACACATCCTGGAAGCAACCGCTGAGGTACTTCGATAGCTCGCGTCGCATCTCGCCGTTCTTGAATCGCTCGAGCTCTTTGAGGTTCTCGGCGTTGTAGCTGAGACCGTACTTGCCCTCGACGCGCCGGAATGCCAGCGGCGTATTGGGCGTCTTGAGGATGGTTCGCTTCACTCTCCTGGTATGGTCCGGCCCGTCGTAGAGATAGAGAGGGTTGTCGGTGACGTTGGAGAAGAAGTCGGTGGTGGCGCCGCCTATGTCCAGCGCCATGATATTCCCCAGCCCTGGCTCGTTCCCGTGGCCGTGAGCGAGCAGGTTAATGCCCCGGAAGGCGGCTCGCGGGGTCGGAATGAAGGGGGCGTCCATGTACTCCTCCACGACGTCGAACCCCTTGCCGCGAATGATTACCCGCTGGAACAGCTCCCGAATCGTCTCGTTAACCGCCTCGATGCCAAACCGGTTTACCTCGGGCATCACGTTGTCGGTGACTCGTATGTCCACGTTGTGATAGTGGAAGATGTTCTCGATCTGCTCTCGAATGTCCTGGTTGCCGGCGTAGATGACCGGCACCCCGTACTTCGTGTAGGTAGCGAACTTCGCGTTTTCGGAGAGAAGACGGGCGTTGTGGAGCTCGGTCTCGGTATCGCCGCCCTCGTCTACACCGCCCGCGATCAGGATGATCTCCGGCTGATCGACCTCGTAGATAGCTCGGGCCTGCTCAGGAGAGAGTTTGCCGTCATAGGTGGCGAGCAGCTTGGCGCCCGCGGTAAGGGCCGCGAGCTCGGCCGCAAACCCCGACTCCTCCTTTGTGAGGGAGACCGTGACCATCTTCAGGCCGCCCTTGGCGCTGGAGCATGGGAGGCGAATCTCGTACTTGCTCATCGCCTCGTCCAGCGGCTTCCAGTTCCCGCTTTCGTTACAAGCTGGCAGCACGCCCATGCCGTTC
>JAJZQK010000017.1 GCA_021847625.1 Chloroflexota bacterium | reverse complement strand
GCCCCGATCTCGTCCGCGTAGCGCTGGGTCACCGGGGCGCCACCCACCAGCACCTTCACCTGCTCCCTTACCCCCGCCTCTTTCAAGGCGTCGATCGTCTTCTTCATGTTGGGCATCGTCGTGGTCAGAAGGGCCGACATCCCAATCACGTTGGCCTTCTTCTCTTTCACGGCAGCCACGAACTTCTCCGGGGAGACGTCGGTGCCCAGGTCCACTACCTCGAAGCCGGCCCCCTCCAGCATCATCCCCACCAGGTTCTTGCCGATGTCGTGCAGGTCGCTCTTCACCGTGCCGATGGCCACCGTCCCCACCGGCTGCAGGCCGGAGCTCGCCAGCTGGGGCTTGAGGACGCCCAGCCCCCACTGCATCGCCCGGGCGGCGATGAGCACCTCGGGCACGTAGAACTCTTGCGCCTTCATCCTGCGCCCCACCTCGGCCATCGCCGGGATGAGCGCTTCCTGCAGGACCTTGGTGGCGTCGGTGCCCTCGGCCACCGCCTCCTCCGTCATCCTCTTGACCTCCGGGGCCTTGCCCGCTATCACCGCATCGTAGATCGCCTTCAGATCGGCCACGCTTCCTTTTACCTCCTTAACATTGTGCCTATGAGAAGAATTCCTTTGCGCTCGCGGCCCCGCAAGCTGGCATCCCTATTTCCGCCTGAGCCCTTGGCCCCCGCGCGCAGTCTCTGTCTACTGGCTGGTTCGCCGCGCCCTACCCCTTCTGCTGGGTGGCGCGGTAGTGCTGAATGTAACGCATGCCGTACTCGTCGCGGCCGGCCAGCATATCTGCCGTGACGATGGCCTTGGGTATCTCGGGCACCGTCGGATCGACGATGGCCGACGTGAGGCCGGCGCCGATGGCCATGCCCAGGAAGATCGCGTTGATGGTCACCCGGTCCGGCAAGCCGTAGGAGACGTTGCTCGCCCCCAGCACCGTGCTGACGCCCAGCTCCTCGGTTACCCGCCTGATCGCCGCGAGGGTCGTCTGGGCCGCCGTGTGGTCGGCGCTCACCGTCATCGCCAGGCAGTCGATCAAGAGGTCCTCGCGAGCGATGCCGTACTTCTCGGCCGCGGCGACTATGCGCCGGGCGATCCCCACCCGGTCCTCCGCCACGCAGGAGATGCCGCTGTCGTCCATGGTCAGGCCGATCACGGTGGCCCCGTGCTTCTTGACGAGCGGCAGCACCTTGGCCAGGATGCGCTCCTCGCCCGTGACCGAGTTGACCAGCGCCTTGCCCTTGTAGACGGACAGGGCCGCCTCCAGGGCGTCGGGGTCCGAGGAGTCGATGCTCAGCGGCACGTCCACTACTCTCATCACCGTCTCCACCGCCTGGCGCAGCACCCGGGGCTCGTCGATGCCGGGCACACCCGCGTTGACGTCGATCACCGTCGCCCCGGCTTCCACCTGCCGCACGGCCTCGCGGGCTATATAGTCGAAATCGCCCGCCTGCAAGGCCGCGGCCAGCTTCTTCTTGCCCGTCGGGTTGATCCGCTCGCCGATCATGGCCGTGGGCAGGCCCCGGCCAATCTCGATCGTCTTGCTCTCGCTTGATATCGTGGTCATCGACCCTCCTTGCACTTCGCTCAGCGGATGCGCGTGGGACAGTCCTGCCGATCGCAGAAACGGCAGGGCGGCTCGTCCTCGCCCGCGGTAACCCGCAGCTCCCTCCCCAGCGGCACCACCGCCGACACGGACTTGCGCGGAATCATCAGGCAGGATTCCGTCAGCGTCACCCCGACCTCCGCCGCCGGCAGAAGGCCGAAGACCACCCGCTGGTCGTGAAGGTCCCAGTACTGATAGCCGGGGCCGAGGCTCGGACCCACCCGCTGCCCTTCCCTATCGCCGATCTCTCGGCAGACTAGAGAGCGGACGTGCTGGCAGACCTCTTCCACGGCCACGGAGCCAATCGCATCCAGGATGAGGCCGTCCATGTACTCGTTGGCCGCGAAAAGGCGGGTGGACTCCTCTTCCAGAGCCTCGCCAATGGTGCCCACCATCACGACCAGGCTCTCCGCGCCAGCGAACAGTCCGCTCAGCTTCGCGCTCTGGAAGCGATAGCCGCCCGCCATCGCCACCGTGCCGTTGGCGATCCGCTCCACTGGCAGGCGCCGGTAGATAACCCGCGGCGCCAAGAGCGATTGTGCCGTCTGGCGCCAGCGGTCTATCTCCGCCAGCACAAACGCCGCGGAATTGCTGCTCGCCCCTCCGATATTGCGCAGCACGGCCTCTCGGTCAAGCGCCAAGGGAACATTGTCTATTCGTTCGCAACCGCCGTCCAATGTGGGAACCTACCTCGCCTCAGCGGTCGGAGGGCCAAGCCATACTTGACGTTCATTGTACAGCTTGCCTGTAGCCGACGCAACATCGCCCTGCCGCCGATCACCAGCCCCAACCCTTGCCCTGCCACGTCCGTTGCAACCAAGAAATCCAGTTTGGGCCATGGTTCAGCGGTATTCGCCGAACCTGTGGACCAGTTCCATGACGTGGGTGTACTGTTCGAGCGAAACGTCGTTGGGCACCGAGTGGTCGGAGTGGTAGACATAGCCCCCGCCCGGCATCGCCGCCTCGAACTTGCGCTGGATCTCCTCCTCGATCACCTTCGGATCGGGGTCGGCCATCGCCCGCACGTCGATGCCGCCCATGAAGGCGATGTCCTTCCCATACTCCTTCTTCAGCTCGACCAGGTCCATCCCCGCCTTCACCTCCAGCGGCTGCAGGCAGCTGATCCCCGCCTCGATGAATTGCGGAATGAGCGCCTTCACCCGGCCGTCGGAGTGCAGAATCACGTGCTTGCCGCGGTCGCGGAAGAAGCGGAAGAGCTGCTTGTCGAAGGGGAACTGTAGCTGGCGGTACATCTCGGGCGAGAAGAGGGTGGCATTGCGGTAGCCCAGGTCGCAATTCAGGAAGGCCCCGTCGAACTCCAGGCCAGCCGCCAGCATCATCTCGGCGAGGGCGACGTCCAGCTCCATCTGGGTGCGGAACATGTCCTTGGCCCACTCGGGGTCGGTGGCCAGCAGCATCAGCAGCTCGTCCGTGCGGACGTACTCCAGGAAGGCCGCGTAGCCGAAATGGGCGTGGAAGGTGACGAACCTTCCCTTCCGGCGCGACTCCTCGTACTGCTGGCGGAGGCTCTCGGAGTTCACGCGCGAGAGGTCTGGCTGCAAGCGAGGCTTGATCTTCTCCCAGTCCTCCCGGCTGTGGATGGGGTACTCCACGATCTCCGGCGTCGTCGAGCGGTCTTTGTGCTGCCGGCGCAGGGCGCCGTAAGCCGTGCGCTCGAGGACGTATTCCTCATTCTCCTCGACCTCTTGCGTGGGGAAACGAGGGGTGAGGTCCGGCCTGATGCGCACCATCTCGAAGCCGAAGTAGTCGTCGACCGAGACGCCCGCCGGCAGACCCTCCCGCCGCCAGCGGTCTATCGTGCTGGCCCAGGGATGGTCGTGTATGGGAACACGGTCCGCTTCTTTATGATTCAGGGCCGCGAGGAATCGCTCTTTTCCGTCCAATTACAGATTACCTCCTGCAGTGCAACCTAGAAAAACCCCCACCCCCACGAAGGGCGGCCAAGGGCAAGCAACGATAGCCTGCCATACGGAAGCAGGCTCGGCGGCACCTCCGGCGAGATATCACCGGAGGTGCCCTTTCATAGCATTATCGCCGACCCGGCGTCCGCTGGCAAGCCGGTTACTGGCAAGCAACTAGCGCCGCTACACCGTTACCTTGCGCAGATCCATCATACCATCAAGGTTGGTGGCGAAACCCTTTACAGAGTCACGCAGCACGTAGGTCTCCGGCCGGGGGCAGATCGTGAGAACGACGGCCTCGTCCACGATGATCTCCGTCAGGCGATGGTAGATTTCCTTGCGCTTGTTCATATCCAGGGTGGTTGCGCCCTCGTCAATCAGCTTGCCATACTCGTCGGACCCGTAGCCGGTGATGGCGCTGTTGTTGTAGAAGGGCAGCGCGCCGCCAAACAGGGTCGCCGGGTCACGGTTGGCACGGCCGTAGCCATGAACTGCCACCTGGAAGTCGCCGCCTACCAGTTTCGGCCTCGCCGCCGCCGCCTCGTACTCATGGATGTTCAGTTTGACGCCGATCTTCGCCAGATCAGCCTGGAAGATCTCCGCCGTCACCTTCGACCCCGGAGAGTAACCTTCGCCCGAGGTGTTGACGTCCGCCTCAAACCCGTCGGGGAACCCTGCCTCGGCGAGCAGCTGCTTGGCCTTGTCGAGATTGAACTCGCAAGTGGACGCCAGCGTGGCGTCGTAGGCGAACACCTCCTTGCGCCAAGGCAGGCACATCGGCTGGCTGACGCCCCGCGTGTACGTCTGGGTAATGCGGGCGCGGTCAAGGGCGTAGCTGAAAGCCTGGCGCACCTTCTTGTTGTCAAACGGCTCGTGGTCCACGTTGAAGTAAGCACAGAGGATTGCCGCCCCGTTGCCAGCCGTCAGCGCCTGATACTTCTGGTCCTCCCGCAGGCGGACGAAATCGATATATCCAGGCGCCTCGACCATGTCGACTGTGTCGGTCTCCAGACCAACCACACGACCCTGCGTGTCAGAGAGGATCTTGATCTCAACCTGGTCGAGAACAGGCGCCCCTGACAACCAGTAGTCAGGATTGCGCTTGAGAATGGCCATATTGTTGGGCAGCCACTGGGCCAAGGAAAACGGTCCCGTGCCCACGGGCTTCGTCTTAATGTCCTCACCGGATTCGTCGGGAATTACGAAAAGAAGATCCAAAGCGTCGAAGACCGCCGCATAGGGCTTCTCGAACTTGAAGACGACGGTGTTCTTGTCCTTGGCTTCGGCGCCGCCGATGGGCGCCAGCATGCCGCGGATGTTTGCGCCGATATCGGGGTTCTTAGTGCGGTTGAAACTGTACACTACATCCTCGGCCTCGAGCTGACGTCCATCATGGAAGGTGACTCCCTTACGGAGGCTGAATGTAAGGGAGAGACCATCACTAGAAAACTCCCACGACTCCGCCAGCTGCGGCTGAGGATTGAGCTGGGCATCTTCGCGAATTAGCGTATCATAGAGGCTGGGGATCCAATTCATAAATGTTCCGAATCTCGTGGGATCAAAGCCCGTGAAGTCTGATCCCTTGCCAAAGCGAAGAGTTCCCCCCGTCTTAGGTGGGACGGGAGTCGACGTCGGCGCGGCGGGGGCCGGTTGTGATGTGGCAGGAGCAGACGGCGCCTGTGTCGGCTGCGCGGGGCCGGCACACCCCACGCTCGCGGCCACCGGAGCCGCGCATACGAGAATTAGGAAGCGCCTGCGCGAGAGAAGCGCCCTGGCTCTGTCGTTGGACATTGATAGATCTCCTTCCGTTGTCAGAACAACATCTCCGTCGCCCGTCGCCAGAGAATGCGCCGAACGACCTTCGACTCTGGAACTCAACGCTTGGTGAAATAGCGGGATACCGGAGTACGAATCACCCCCTTACTCGCACGTGGCCCGAAAGCGTCTTGCTTGCCTCCGCTACTCCTCGTAGCGCAGTCTGGCGAAGGCGGCGAGCATGGCCTCGGCGTTGGCCAGCGGCACGTCGGTGCCGATCTGCCCGTAGCCGACGTAACCGCCGCGGAACCTCCCAAAGGCGTCGAACATTCGCTGCACGTAGGCTTCCACCTCCCGCGTGGTGCCGTAGGGCAGGGTATACTGGCGGTCCATGTCCGCCCGGAAGCAGACCTTGCCGCCCCACCCCTTGCCCAGCGCCTCGATGTCCATGCACGACATTTGGGGATTGAGCTCGTCGAAGCCAATCTCTATCAGGTCGTCGAAGATCTCGCTCGTCGCCCCATCGGTATGCAGGTGGGCGAAAAGGCCGGCGTCGTGGATGGCGGCGACGATTTTCGCGTAGGCCGGCTTGTAGACCTTGCGCCAGTACTCCGGCTTGATCATCAGCGTCTGCTGCGTTCCCCAGTCGTCATTGATGAGCACGCCGTCGATGTGCTCGCGGTACTTCGCGAGTATCTCCATCCGGGCGAGCGTGTGGTCGACGATGCGGTCGCGCAGGTAGTACATCTCCGGGCTATCCTCGAGGACGTCGATCAGCGAGTTCTCGAAGCCGCGCAGCCAGTTGGTGCGGTGCCAGATCTTCGCCACCTCGACGATGACGTAGTGCTGATGGCCGTCGGCCTTGACGAGGTCCGCCATCGTCTCGACGCTCTCGACGCCGATGCGCGGGTCGGGGAACTTGTAGTCCTCCAGCTTGCTCCAGTCGTCGAAGGGATGGCCGATCACCTGGCCCAGGTAGTCGTCGGTAAGGCTATCCCACACGCAGCCCCACTCGTCGACGACCCCCTTGAGCTTGCCGCTGCCCTCGGAAACGCCCGCCTTGAAGCCGAAGTGGGAGCGCGAGGTGGGCGACAGCAGCACGTCGCTGGGATAGCGTTCGTAGATCTCCTCCAGTTGCCTGCCGTACTTGTGGAAGGCGCCGGGGATGCTACGGTGCATCACCGGCACGCGGTCGGGGCCAGCGAATTTGATGGCCCTCGTGTAGCGTTCGCGGCCGTTCATGTGGCCTCTTTCCTCCTCCAATGACTAAGCCTTCGTCGGCAACTCGGCCCAAGCCAGCCCGGCGGCCGAGAGGGTTGGTTCATTCTCCGGGCAGATTCTCTCCACCGCCGACCTGCCCGAGCCTCAGCGAGGCGATGGTTCGCTCGCGCCCCCCCTCGATGTGCTCGCGCACCGCCTGCTTGGCGACGGCGAGGTCGCCCGTGTGCAGCGCCGCGATGACGGCCTGGTGCCGCGCACGCCCCAGCCCTTGCCGATTGGCGTAGCCGTCGGGGTGGGGGCCGACGCGGGCGGAGTTGATGTGGATGTTCAGGCGCTCGAAGATCTCGCTGATCCGGGGGTTCGCGGCCAGGCCGACGATCCGGCGGTGGAACTCGGCGTCCCGCAGGAAGGCCCGGGCCTCGTTCGCCGGGCTGGGCGCGGAGAGGAGCGCGGCGTAATCGTCGATGATGCCCTCCAGCTCGGCAAGAAAACGCGGGGTCACGACCGCGAGGCCCTTCTCGACGCTGAACAGCTCGCACATCAGGCGTGTCTCGTAGAGGTAGGTCAGATCCTCCGCCGTGAGGGGGATAACCTGGAAGCCCCGGCGCCCCTTGGCCTGCACCAGGCCCTCGGCGGTGAGGCGCGAGAGGGCGTCGCGTACGGGAGTGCGGCTCACGTTCAGTTGAGCCGCCAGATCGACGACGGCAAACGCCTCCCCAGGTGCGATGCGGCGTTCGATTATGGCTGCCAAAAGGGCCTGGTAGACCTGCTCGCTCAGCGTGTGCGGCTCTTCGCGCAGGGGGCGAAAGGCCGTTTGCGATGGCACCGGCCGGCTCTCCTTTCGCCAATCGGCGAGACGCCGAGAGGGTAGTTGCGAGTTAGCGCATACGCATATGTATGCACGAGCCCATTCTAGCACACCGCAAGGGAAGCAGTCAACGCCTTGCCGCGACGGCTGAGGGGATTCACAGAAGCCTGCCGCATCAGAATCGCCCCATTCTGGGCCGGAGGTGGGGCTCAAAGGCCCACATATCCGGCCCCTATGTGGCCGCTGGTGGGGCACGCGGCGGCGCCAGGCCATTTATGCACGGATTCAGGGTCTCAGGGAAGAGCCACTTGACAACCGACGTTTACATCTGCCAATCCAGGCCCCTCCCCAGCCCGCCTTGGCGGGCTTTGTTGGCTGAGCCCGGCGCCTTCAGGCCCGGGCGGCGGTAGCCCCGACGGCTGTTTGGCGGTTGCTAGTCAGACTGGCAGGGGATATTGCCCGGGAAGGGGGAGCCCCCCTCGCGAGGGGGGCTTTGTGTTATGAGCGCGGCGGGTTTACCCCCGCACGGCCGCCCTGGCGCACCGCCCCGGGCGGCCTGCTTGGATACCTAGGCGCGCTTACTTGCCTTCGAGGGCGGCGATGATGGTGCGGCAGAAGACCGGCAGGTCGTTGGGGTTGCGGGAGGTGATAAGGTTGCCGTCCTGCACCACTTCTTCGTCCACCCACTTGGCCCCCGCCGCCACGAGGTCGTCCTTGATGCTATAGAAACTGGTCGCCTTCTTGCCCCGGAGAGCGTCGGCGGAGACAAGCATCCAGCCGGCATGGCAGATGGCGCCGATGACTTTGCCCTTAGCGTTGGCGTCCTTCACGAACTGGACCATAGCCGGTGTGCGGCGCATGTGGTCGGGCGAATAGCCGCCGGGGATGATCACGGCGTCGAAGTCGCCGCCCTTGACGTCGGCGGCAGAGACGTCGGCCGTCGCCGGCAGGCCGTGCTTGCTCTCATAGGTGTTGCCTTTGGCCGGACCCACGAGGGTGACATCGGCCTCTTCTTCCTTCAGACGAATGGCCGGATACCAGAGCTCCTTCTCGTCGTACATGTTCTCGACGAGAATGGCGACTTTCTTGCCCTTCAGACTCATAGCGATTCTCCTTCGCGTGCAAATATTGGCTGGGGCAGGCTGGGGTCAGCCTGCAGCGTCAAGCCGAATTCCCCGGCGAAGTGCCGGGCGACGACCTCCGCCACCTCCAGCATCGCCACCGGCCGCCCGAGCAGGCGCGCCAGCGAGGACAGCCCCTTGTCGCGGATGCCGCAGGGGATGATGTGGCCGAAGTAGGAGACGTCGGTGTTCACGTTGAGGGCGAAGCCGTGCGAGGTGATCCCGCCGCTCGAGATCTTGACGCCGATGGCGGCGACCTTCTCCTCACCCAGCCACACCCCGGTGTAGGCGGGATAGCGGCCGGCCCGCACGCCGTACTCGGCGAGCGCCCGGATGATGGTCTCTTCGAGCTTGCGCAGATAGGTGTGGGCGTCGATGCTGCGGCTGCGCACCTCGACAATGGGGTAGCCCACCAGCTGCCCCGGGCCGTGGTAGGTGACGTCGCCCCCGCGGTCGACCTGGTACACGGTGGCTCCCAGCCTGGCCAGCGCCTCGCTATCCACGAGGATGTGGTCGAGCGTGCCGCCCCGACCCACGGTGTAGGTGTGGGGATGCTCCAGCAGGAGCAGCTCGTCGCCCACCCCACCCTCGCGGCGGGCGCGCACCTGCGCCGCCTGGCGGTCCCAGGCCTCCTGGTAGTCCACCCGGCCCAGCCAGCGCGCCACGAGAATGCCCCCCGCCGGCATCAGTTCCCTTCCTCCGGCCCGGCGTAGGCCAGCTCTTCCGCCTGGCGCCCGGCGTGGTAGGAGGAGCGCACGAGCGGCGCCGACTCGACGTGGCGCAGGCCGAGCCGCTCGCCCTCCTCCTTGAGCCGCCGAAACTCCTCTGGCGTGTAGTAGCGCTCGATAGGCAGGTGCTGGGGGCTGGGGCTCAGGTACTGGCCGATGGTCAGAATATCGCAGCCGACCGCCACCAGGTCTCCCATCGTGGCCGAGAGTTCGTCCCACGTCTCGCCCAACCCCACCATGATGCCCGACTTGCCGAGGACGCTGGGGTCGATCTCCTTGACGTGCCTCAGCACGGTGAGAGAGCGCTCGTAGTTGGCCTGGGGGCGCGCCCGGCGGTAGAGCCGCGGCACCGTCTCGATGTTGTGGTTCAGAATGTCCGGCCGCGCCTTCACCACCGTGGCGAGCGCCTCCTCCGAGCCCAGGAAGTCCGGGATGAGGACCTCGATGCCGCAGCCCGGCTCCGCCGTCCGCACCCGGCGGATGGTCGCGGCGAAGATGCCCGCCCCGCCGTCGGGCAAGTCGTCGCGGGTGACGGAGGTCACCACCACGTAGCGCAGGCCAAGGTCGGCCACGGCCTTGGCCACCCGTTCCGGCTCCTCCTCGTCCAGCCCCTCCGGCCGGCCCGGTTCAACCGCGCAGAAGCGGCAGTTGCGGGTGCAGACCCGGCCGAGGATGAGGAAAGTGGCCGTGCGGCTCTCGAAGCACTCGCCGATGTTGGGGCACTGGGCCTCCTCGCAGACGGTGTGCAGCGTCATGCCGCGCAGCAGGCTCTTCACCTGCTGGTAGTTCGGCCCGGAGCTGAATCTAACCTTCAACCAATCTGGTCGTGTTGCCGACATGGTCCAAGTATCCTTCCCTAATTAACCCTTCCACTCCTTATCGCCAGCAAACTGCTCCAGCCACTGCCTGAGCTGCTGCAGAAAGCGGCCGGCCTGCAAGGCGTCGACGGCTCGCTGGTCAAAGGATAGAGATATGTTCATGGTCGGCCGGATGGCGATGGCGTCGTCCACCACCACGGCCTGCTTGGCGATGCTCCCCGCGGCCAGCACGGCCACTTGGGGCGGGTAGATCGTCGGCGTGGACTGCCGGCTGCCGAAGAGGCCGGGGTTGGTCACCGTGAAGGTGGCCCCCTCCATCTCCGCCTCCGCCAACCTGCTCCACTTGGCCCGCGGCGTCAGCGCGTCCAGCTCGCGGGCGATCTCCGCCAGCGACTTGCGGTTGGCCGAACGCACGACGGGCACCAGGAAGCTCTCGGCGGCCGGCAGAGTGACGCCGACATGGGCGTCCTCGTGGTCGACCAGACCCCCGCCCTGCCAGGTGCGGTTGAGCGCGGGGCTGGCCGCGAGGCACACGGCGATGGCGCGGACGAGGACGGCCAGGTAGGACACGTCGACGCTCTCGCGGAAGCAGAAGTCCTCGCGCACCGCCGTGCGCCACTTGTCCAGCCGCGCCAGGTCCACCAGAGCGACGAGCGTCCCCTGGCCCTGCTCCCGCTCTCGCCGGGGTCGCGGGCGGGCCGGCGCCGCGATGGTGCCGATCTCCGTCCCTTGCTCGACACTGGCCCCCTCACCGACGGCGGTCTCGCGCAACAGGCCGGTGGCTGGCGCGGTGACCTGCACGGTGGCGCTGCCGACGACCAGCTCGCAGACGGGCTCGTCCTTGGCGACCTTGTCGCCAACCGTCTTCAGCCAGCGGGCGACGATGCCCGTGGCCGCCGGGTCGCCCAGTTCCGGCACGACGATCGCTGTGGCCATTATTCCCTCACCCGGCGCATTTGTCAAACGCTCGTTCTAGCAAACAAACCGCAAGGGCGGGCTCCCCGCCCGCCCCCAAACCATATGGCCGCCCGCGGCGCCTTTCCTCGGACGTGTAGGGCAGGTCCTTGTGGCCTGCCGCCCGGCCGGCGTCGAGCCGGCCCCCCTGCCGTCGCCCTCACCCAAAAAGGGGACAGAGACTGGGCGGCAGGGGACAAGCCCCTGCCCTACAGGCCGACGGGCGCGGCCCGTCGTACATCGATGGCAAACCCTACAGGAGCATGTCCAGCGGGTTCTCCAGCAGGCGCTTCAGGGCGCGCAGGAATTGCGCGGCGGTGGCGCCGTAGTAGACGCGGTGATCGGAGGAGAGGGTCGCCTTCATCATCTCGGCCACCTTGATCTCCCCGTCCACGACGACCGGCTTCGGCTTGACGGCGCCCACGGCGAGGATGCTGCTCTGGAGCAGGTTGATGATGGCGATGAACTCCTCCACGTCGAACATGCCGAGGTTCGACACTGTAAAGGTGCCGCCCAGATAGTCCTCCGCCGCCGGCCGTCCCGCCCGCGAGCGTTCGATGAGGGCCTTCGCCTCGGCCGCGATCTGGCGCAGGGTCTTCTTGTCGGCGTCGCGGATCACGGGGACCACCAGGCCATTGGGCACGGCGACGGCCATGCCGATGTTGATCTGCTCGTTGTAGTGGATCTTGCCGTCGCGGTAGGAGGCGTTGACCTCTGGGAAGTCGCGCAGGGCAACGGCCGCCGCCTTCACCAGGATATCGTTGAAAGAGATCTGCTGGTCCTCCGGCGCCTTGGCGTTGGCCTCTTCGCGCAGGCGGGCGGCAGCGTCCATGTTGGCCTCGATGGTGACGTAGAAGTGGGGCGCCGTCGTCTTGCTCTCGATCATATGGCGGACGATCGTCTGCTGCATGCGGCTGAGCTCGACGTCCGCGCCCGTCCCGGGCGCGGCGGCGGCCGGCGTTGGGGGCGCTGCCGCGGGGCGTGGGGTGGCGGGTGCTGCCGCTCCACGCCTGGCCATGTACTCGCCGACGTCTTCCTTCGTGATGCGTCCGCCAGGGCCCGTGCCGGCGATGGCTCGCAGGTCCAGCTCGTGCTCCTCCGCCAGGCGGCGGGCCAGCGGCGAGGCCTTGATGCGTCCCTCGGGACGCTCCTCGGTCGGCTCCTCCCGCCCGGGCGCCTGCGGGTAGAGCTCGGCCTGGGGCAGCTCTTGGGTTGGTGCCTGGGCCGGGGCGGGAGGGGGAGTGGGGGCGGCCGCCTCTTTCTTCTCTTGCGGCGGCGCGGCCGGCGCCCCGGCCGAGGGGGCCTCGTCGGGCTTGCGGATGGCGGCGATCGGCGTGCCCACGGGCACCATCTCCCCTTCCCCGACGTCGATGCGGTCGAGGATGCCCGACTCGTACGCCTCTACTTCCATGTTGGCCTTATCCGTGGCTATCTCGACCAGCGGCTCGCCTTTGTTGACCTGGTCGCCGATCTTCTTCAGCCACTTCAGCACCGTCCCCTCTTCCATCGTGTCGCTGAGACGGGGCATAATGACATCTTCCGGCATTGGCCCTTCCCTCCTACCTTGTAGTGCGCGCGAAGAGGCCCTTGACCGCCTCGACGACGTTCTGCGGCCCCGGTATCGCCGCTCGCTCCAGGACCTTCGTGTACGGCATGGGGACCTCTGCCCCGCCCACCCGCTGCACGGGCGCGTCGAGGTAGTCAAACGCCTTGTTGGTGATCTCCGCTGCCACCTCGGCGCTGATCCCGTAGGTGGCCCAGCCCTCCTCCACGATCACGGCGTGGTAGGTCTTGCGGACCGACTCCACCACCGTGTCGATGTCGAGCGGGCGCAGGGTGCGCAGGTCGACCACCTCCGCCTCGATGCCCTCCTTGGCCAGGTTGTCGGCCGCCTGCAGGGCCCATAGGGTAGCCCGCGAGTGGGAGACGATCGTCACGTCCTTGCCCTGGCGTCTGACCTCGGCCTTGCCGATGGGCGTCAGGTACTCGTCATCGGGCACCTCGCCCTTCGTGTTGTAGAGGGTCTCGTTCTCGATGAAGATCACCGGGTTGTCGTCGCGAATGGCGCTCTTCAGCAGGCCCTTGGCGTCGGCGGGGGTGGAAGGCGCCACCACTCGCAGACCGGGCACGTGCGCGTAGTAAATCTCCAGGCTCTGCGAGTGCTGGGCGCCCAGTTGATGGCCGCCGCCGCCCGGCATGCGCACCACCACCGGCACGGTGGCGTGGCCGCCGAACATGTAGTGGATCTTGGCCGCGTTGTTGACCACCTGATCGAGCGCGAGGAGGCTGAAGTTGATCGTCATCATCTCCGCCACCGGGCGTAGGCCGGTCATGGCCGCGCCGATCGCGGCGCCGACGATCACCTCCTCGGCGATGGGGGTGTCCCTCACGCGCCGGTCGCCGAACTCGTTCAGCAGGCCCGCCGTCACCTTGTAGGCGCCCTCGAAGAGGCCGATGTCCTCGCCCATCAGGAAGACGTTCTCGTCGCGCTGCATCTCCTCGTGCAGGGCCTGGTTCAACGCTTCACGGTAGGTGATAACAGCCACGGCTAGCCCTCCTTCGTGTCGGCGTACAAGTAGCGATACAGGTCGGTGGCGGGATCGGGGCTCGCGCTCTGGTCCGCGAAGTCAGTGGCCCTCTGCACCGTGTCCGCCGCGCGCTGGTCGATCTCGCGCAGGGCGTCCTCGTCCACGGCGCCGGCCTCCAGCAGCCGGTGCTGGAAGTTGCCAATGGGGTCGCGCTCCCGCCAGGTGCGGACCTCCTCCTCGGACCGGTAGCGCCCCGGGTCCGACATCGAGTGGCCGCGATAGCGGTAGGTCAGGCTCTCGATCAGGGTCGGCTCGCGGTCCCGGCGGGCCCGCTCGAGGGCCCGCCGGGTGGCCTCGCGCACGGCGAGGACGTCCATGCCGTTGACCCGCTCGCCCGGCATGTCGTAGGCCGCGGCCTTCTTGTAGATCTCCGTCACCGCCGAGGCCCGGGCGACCGCCGTGCCCATGCCGTACTGGTTGTTGACGCAGAAGAAGACAATCGGCAGGTGCCAGACCTTGGCCAGGTTGAGCGATTCGTGAAAGGAGCCGATATTCGTCGCCCCGTCGCCGAACACGCAGATGGTGGCGGCGTCGCTCTGGCGGTAGTCGGCGGCGAGGGCCGACCCCACGGCGAGGGGCAGGTGGCCGCCGACGATGGCGTAGCCGCCCATGAAGTGGCGCTCGGCGTCGAAGAGGTGCATCGAGCCGCCCCGCCCCTTGGAGGTGCCCGTGA
The DNA here is from genome assembly GCA_021847625.1 of Chloroflexota bacterium. The sequence continues at coordinate 2,770 of JAJZQK010000017.1, read as the reverse complement.
TCTTGCCGTAGAGCTCGGCCATCACCAGGTTGGGGTCCTCCCCCCGGGCGATGATGTAGCCGTGCTCGCGATAGCTGGTGAAGACGTAGTCCCGCGGCCCCGCGGCCGACATGGCGCCGACGACGGTCGCCTCCTCGCCGATGTTCAGGTGCACGAAGCCGCCTACCTTGGCGCGGGTATACATCTCGGCGGCTTTCTCCTCGAATTTGCGAACGAGGAGCATGAGGTAATAGAGGTGCAACATCTCGTCCCTCTGGGAGAGAAGGCCCCTCTTCTCCTCCTCGGTTACCGTGGTTTTCAGATCCATCGATACCCCCGTCCTTTCCTAGCCGCCGGAGGCCCCACCTGCCCGTCGCTGCCGATGGGTTGGCTGAAGGCGATCAAGAAGATCCGCGGCGGCGCTGTCGGGCCAGGCTGAAAGGAATGCCCTGGCTCGCCTCTTCGTAGCGGGCTAGAACGAATAATAATGAAGACGCGCGATTCAGGTAGCGCAAGACCTCTTTGTTATCAATTACTTCCTCGTGCACCAGCTTGGCTACCTGGCGTTCGGCCCGCCGCACGATGGCGCGGGCGAAGTCCAGGCTGGCGGAGGCGGGGCTGGCGCCGGGGAGGATGAACGCCTTGGGTAGCTCCACCTGCTCTTGTGTGGCCCTCGTCTCGGCCTCAAGCCAGTCCACGTCGACGGCTGTTATGCGCTCGGCGAGCTTGTCGCGCAGCGAGGGGGCCGTCGCCAGCTCGGCCATCACCACGTACAGATCCTGCTGCATATCGGCGAGCAGTTCTCGCACCCGCGCGGCGCCCGCCGCGGCCCGGGCCATCCCCAGCGCCGACGTCGCTTCGTCAATCGTCCCCACGGCCTCCACGCGTTCGTCGTGCTTGGGCACGCGCCCGCCGCCGAGGAGGTCCGTATAGCCCGAGTCCCCTCTGCCCAATACGTGCACAGTCAATTCCTACTATCTGCGCTGACGAGCGGCGGCGCCCTATCGCTGCGACAGGGTGCGCGCCCGTTTGTTGATGTATCGATCTGCGGCTAGGGCCGCGATGCAGCCGTCGGCCGCGGCGATGACGACCTGCTGGACGGGCGCCCCACGGACGTCGCCGACGGCGAAGACCCCCGGCTGGGAGGTTTGCCGCTGGTCGTCGGTGATCACGAAGCCCCTCTCGTCCAGGTCGACCAGCCCCTCGAGGAAACCCGTGGCCGGCTTGTTGCCGGGCAGGTAGACGAAGACCCCTTCCACCGATACGACCGTCTCCTCGCCGCCCTGCGCCACCCGCAGCCCGTGCACCAGGGTATCCCCTTCGATGCCGACGATGCGATGGCGGTTGTGCAGCTCGACGACCGGATTGGTCTCCAGCTCGTGGATGGCCTCGGGCTCGGCGAGGAACTTGGCGGCGGGGGTGAAGACGTGGACGACCCGGGCGAACTTGGTCAGATAGAGAGCCTCCTCGACGGCCTCCTGGGTATTGCCAAGGACGGCGACGGTGCGGCCCGCGAAGAAGGCAGCGTCGCAGGTGGCGCAATGGCTCACGCCGCGGCCGAGGAACTCGTCCTCGCCGGGGATCTTGTTCTCGCGCGATCCCGCGCCGGTGGCGATGATGAGGGTGTTCGCCCGGTAGGTGTCGACCGCCGTGTAGACCTCCTTCACCTTCCCCTCTGGATTGACCCCGTAGGCCTGGGTCTGGACGAACTCGGCGCCAAAGGCAATGGCGTGTTCGTGCATCTCGCGCAGTAACTCCGCCCCGCTCAGCGGTTGCTTATACCCCGAGCCGGGCCAATTCGCTATCTTGGCGGTGATGCCCAGGGCCCCGCCGAGCTTGGCCTTGTCGACCATGATCACCTTGAGCCGCGCCCGCGCGGCGTAGATCGCCGCCGTAGAGCCCCCCGGCCCCGCCCCGACAATCGCTACGTCGTATAGCGTCTGCTCTCCCTGCGGTCTACCTATCGTGAAGCTCACCCTACACTCTTCCTCTTGTTATTCTCGTGGTTGAAACAGTGAGAATCTTCGCGCCAGCTAGGCCAAGGCGAGAGCACGTGCGTGGAGCAGCCGGCCTCACCTTGCCCAGGTCCGGCCTTCGTCCCCCATCCGAACCCTATGCAGGTTGCGTGCCAGGCCGGCGGACGTCGTGCGGCCTGTCTACCAGGCCGCTTGGCCGTCGCCTCGCCTTGCTTACATTCTAGCCTGCGCCGATGCCGTTTGGCAAACGGATAATGGCCTGCTGGCGGCACGGTACGGGCCGGCCGCCGGGCCAGCGCAACAAGAAATGGCCAACCCCGGCGAGAGGGCTGGCCATTTGGCGGTCGAAAGGCTCGTTTACTTGCTGGGTGGCACCACGACGGGCAGGGTCAGGGCAAGGTAGGCCGCGCGGGCGCTATCTTCCAGCAGGTCGGCGAGGTTGTAGGCGTTGACCAGGTCCACGCCCAGGGAAACCATGCCGTGCTGGCACATCAGGAGCGCCTTCATGCCCGGCGTCTCCTCCACGGCCTTGGCGATGTAGTTGCGCAGCTCCTGCGAGCCGGAGGACGCGGTTGGCACGCAGGGCACCCGGCCGAGGATTGCCTGCGCCGTGATCGTCACCAGCGGCAGGTCGGCGCACCTGACCGACCAGGCCGTGGCGTACGGTGGGTGCAGGTGGCAGAGGGCGTTGATGTCGGGGCGAAGGCGGTAGATGGCGGCGTGGAAATAGCGCTCCTTCGAGGGCTTGGTCGGCGATTCAGGCGTCGGCTCGCCGGTCTCGATCTCGATGATGGAGATGTTGTCCACCGTCGTGT